>NZ_JBLJAJ010000109.1:0-1099 GCF_047530005.1 Serratia sp. N21D137 | reverse complement strand
CATTCCCACTCGAAACGCAACAAAACCCAGGGGGCTTATGCCGCCTGTAAGTGTGTTAAAAATACCTCATTGGGGGAGCGATAGCCCAGAGATTTTCTCCCTCGTGTGTTGAGTATGTGTTCGAGTTCAGCAATCTTGCGATGGCTCACCTGACTGAAGTCTGTTCCCTTGGGGTAAAAGCGCCGTATCAGCCCGTTGGTATGCTCATTCAGGCCGCGCTCCCAGGAATGGTATGGGCGTGCAAAGTAGACCTGCGCCCCTGTGATTTCCGTGATTTGCTCGTGTAAGGCAAATTCAGGGCCGTTATCAGCGGTCAGGGTTTTAAACTCGCAGAAGGTATTTGCCTCAATGTCCCTGAACGCGGCAACCACGGTCTCCGACCGCTTATTGGGCAACTTACGAATGATGACGGTTTTCAAGGACTTATCTACGAGAGTGAGCAGGAATGACTTCTGGTCTTTGCCAAAAATGGTGTCAATCTCGAAATGCCCAGGTTCCTGTTTGAGGTCGGCTTCCGCTGGGCGATGCTCAATGCCAACACGGTTGGGAATAGGGCCTCGTTTGAGGTTTTCGGCATTGTAGCTATAGCGTTTTCCCCGGTGAGGAAGTTGCTGATACAGGTCGCCGCCAGCCTGTCGCTCCTGCTGGATATAGCGATAGAGAGTATTTTTGCTGACAGAGACACCGAATTCCAGTTGCAGGCGGCCACTGATGACTTCAGGCGAGGTATGGGTGGAAAGCGCCTGCCGGATGAAGTCCTGAATGTGTGGCTCCAACTGGTGGAAAGCATTGTCTGGCAGAGGCTTATGACGCCGCCCTCGGGCCAGAGTATCCGCCCTTCTACAGCAGTAGACACCGTTGAAAGTGGGGTCGGTATTGCGTCTGAGTTCCCTGCTGATGGTCGAGCGAGGAAGCTCAAGCTCTCGGGCGATGGTGGCTTGGTTGACACCTTCACCACGCCGCTTTTCGATGTAGAACCGCTCTTTCTGAGTCAGATGTTTTCCCTGCATGCAACAGGCTCTCCAGTAGGGCCAGAGCGGTGATTTTATCCGGGTCTGGCCAGTGGGTCACTTTGTTGCGTTTCGAGTGGGAATGGGGC
>NZ_JBLJAJ010000108.1:0-1127 GCF_047530005.1 Serratia sp. N21D137 | reverse complement strand
GCACCTTATCCAGCGGCGAGTTACCGGCATCAGGTATTCGAATTACCTCAACCCAGACTGGAACTGACAGAGTATGCTCTTCATCATGGCCGGTGTGAGCGCTGCCATCAGGTCAGTAAAGGGCAATTACCCACTGATGCGCCGCAGGGGCAACTGGGGCCTCGTTTACTGAGCTACATTGCGGTATTGGCAGGCCAATTTCACTTAAGCGTCCGCAAGATACAGCAGTTGTTGAAAAGTCAGTACAGTGTTCATTTTTCACTGGGACTGATTTCTGAAGCCCACGGTCGTGTCAGCGCCATGCTCACCCCGACACATCAGGCACTGCACCTGTGTATCAAGCAAGCTCTGCATGTCCATATTGATGAAACCCCTCATCAACGTAACGGCGAGTCGCATACTCGCTGGGTCTGGCTACTCAGCGGCAGTGATGCTGTTTACCAGACGATACGCTATTTTCGTGATCAGGATTCAGCCAGGGCGTTACTGGGCAAAAACGCGTCGGCTATTGTCATCACCGATCAATGTGCCAGCTATCACTGGCTTGACCCCGAGCGCCATCAGTTCTGCTGGTCGCATATCATGCGTAATGTGCAACAAATGGCTGATTATGTTGGACAAGGGCACACGGCCTGGGTGGGAAGCCGATTAGTGTTACTTTGCCAGGCGGTGTTCAGAACACAACACCGTTATGAAGCGGGCAAACTGGATGAAACTCGCTGGCGAAGCAGGATGATGCGCGTGAAAGCCCGTTTCCATCGCTACCTGGTTCGCGGCAGTCAAAGCCCGGTATCTCGATATGCAGGGCGATGCCAGTATTTGCTGAAATACGAAACGGGGTTATGGGTATTCCTGTTACATCCCGACACGCCGTTGACCAACAATGAGGCTGAGCGTTGCCTGCGTGGCACGGTGATAATGCGAAAAATCAGTTACGGCACCCAATCGGATCGTGGTGAGAAATTCCGTTCGCGAATATTGTCAGTGGTTGAAACCTGTAAAAAGCGAGGACTTTCCGCTTTTCAGGTCGTCAGTGATATCGTCTCGGCGGTGTTAGCCAAACACCCTTATCCTGACGTTTTTAGCCTCACCAAAGAGTCGTCAATCCCCCTCTAGTGAACGGTTAC
>NZ_JBLJAJ010000107.1:0-1186 GCF_047530005.1 Serratia sp. N21D137 | reverse complement strand
CCGGGCTAAGACCACCACAGGCACTGTGGCGACGCCAGCGATTGTAATCGCACTCGATATAATTAAACACAGTCGTTCGCATCATTTCCCGACTGGCAAAGTGCTCGCCGTGGATACATTCCACTTTCAGTGAGTGGAAGAAGCTTTCCGCACAGGCATTGTCGTAACAACAGCCTTTAGCGCTCATACTGCCACGCAGATTATGGCGTTTCAGTAAGGTCTGATAATCCACCGAACAGTACTGGCTGCCTCTGTCTGTATGAACAATGACATTTTCCGGGCGTTTACGCCGCCACAGCGCCATTTGCAATGCATCGCACGCCAGTTGCGCCGTCATCCGCGAAGACATCGACCAGCCGATGACGGCTCGTGACCACAGGTCAATCACTACCGCCAGGTAAAGCCAGCCTTCATCAGTGCGAAGATAGGTGATGTCTCCCGCCCATTTCTGATTCGGCTCACAGGCGGTAAAGTCCTGTTTCAACAGGTTTTTTGATACCGGCAAACCATGCTCACGGTAACTGACCGGCCTGAAACGGCGCGAGGCCTTTGCACGCAGCCCCTGACGCCGCAGGCTGGCTGCAATGGTTTTGACGTTGTACGCCGGAAGCTCATCAGCAAGACGCGGCGCACCATAGCGCTGTTTGGCGTCATTGAATGCCTGTCGAACGGCATCATCGCAGACAAGACGGAACTGCTGACGCGGGATTATCTGATAACGACGCAGACGCCAGGCATACCAGCCGCTGCGGGCGACGCGGAGCACCCGACACATGGCTTTGATGCTGAACTCAGCCTGATGTTTTTCGATAAAGACATACTTCATTTCAGGCGCTTCGCGAAGTATGTCGCGGCCTTTTGGAGAATGGCTAACTCTTCAGCCTGTTCTGCCAACTGACGTTTGAGCCGGGCATTTTCGGCAGCCAGTTCGCTTTCACGCTCGGATGATGTCAGTTGCTGTTGTTGTTTGCTTCGCCAGGTATAAAGTTGCGATTCGTAGAGACCGAGTTCGCGCGCGGCTGCGGCCACACCAATACGTTGAGCGAGCTTAAGCGCTTCGGCCCGAAAGGCAGGCGTGTGTTGTTTGCGGGGCTTGTTTTTCGTTGTTAATGGTTTAGTCATGAGTCACCTCTGAGTTACGAGTTTACTCACTTAATACCGTGTCCACTATTACTGGGTAAGATCA
>NZ_JBLJAJ010000106.1:0-1189 GCF_047530005.1 Serratia sp. N21D137 | reverse complement strand
CAGGAAGCCTTTCATCAACACCGCGAACCCGGGCCGTTTGGGCTTATCCCGCACCGTCATCGACAGCGCTTCGTAGACCTTCGGCAACAGTTGGCCCCGTTTGCGGTTGGCCAAAAAGCCGTAGTAACGCACCATCTTAAAATGCCGTGCCGGAATATGGCTGATATAGCGCCCCAGCATCTCTTCCTGGCTGATGTTCTGGCGTTTGTGCTGCTGCGTGCGGTGGTCGTAATATTTATGAACTACTGCGCCGCCGCGGTAATGCCGGAGCTGGGAAGCCGCCACCGGCGGACGCTTCAGATAACGGCCAAGGTATTTCACGCTGCGCCACGCGCCCCGGGTCTTTTTGGCAAAGTGCACTTTCCAGGCTCGACGATATTGCGCATGGAGATAGCGGTACTACCGATACTCGTTACGGATATGGCCCAGGCCCGGCAAGCCACCGGGGTTGATGCGCGCATAGTTGTCACGCAGCAGGTAAATGACGGCATTACGCCAGATTTGCTCTACCTCTTTCTTTTTAAAAAACAGGTGTCGCCAGGTGTTGTGTTTGACGTCGAGCCCGCCGCGGGTGACGGAGACGTGAATATGCGGATGCTGATTGAGCTGTCGGCCGTAGGTGTGCAGCGCACAAAAGATGCCCACTTCGATCCCCTGCCTGCGGGCCCAGCGGAGCATGGCGCGGGTGGCACAGCGGAACAGATCATTGAGCAGTGGCCAGTTATTGTTGAAAAACGGCCACAGCAGATGAGGCATAGTAAACGTGACGTGCTGCCAGTCACAGTCGGGCAGGATGTGTTGCTGCTCAGCGATCCACTGCTCGGTGGCCTTGAGGCCACAACTGCTGCAGGCCTTGGACTTGCAGCTCTGGCAGAAGAAGCGGGCATGGGTACAGTCGGATGAGGCGCAACAGTAACGGCGAACGCCCATGAGGCAGGTACCGCAGGCGAGCATGCGCTCGACGGCGAGTTTGGTCCAGTCGCTGAGGGTGTCGCCATGTTTATCCAGGTACTGGCTCCAGCCGTCGTCATGCTGGAACAGCAGCTTTGTGGGTCGCGGAATATACATGGTGCAGAGTATAGAGGGTGGCAGGGAATGGGAAAAGAGCCTCGGCGTCAGCGTGCTCACGTCGCAGACGTGCTCATTTTATGCGGGTATTAGTGCGGGGCGATCAGCCTGCCCCGACGTT
>NZ_JBLJAJ010000105.1:0-1238 GCF_047530005.1 Serratia sp. N21D137 | reverse complement strand
TCATTTGTTCTTTTATTAAGCAGCCATGCAATAATAGTTCTTCTCGAAGTCTGCCGGTGAGAGATTACCCAACCGGGAATGACGACGCTGCCGGTTGTAGAAGATCTCAATATATTCCCGTACTACTGAAGCCGCTTCTTCCCGCGTGTTAAACCGATAGTGGTGAAGGCTTTCATTCTTCAGCGTCCCCCAGAAGCTCTCCATGGGGGCGTTGTCGTAGCAGTTACCCTTACGTGACATTGACGTTTTCATGCCGAACTGTTGCTGTATAGCACGATAATCGTGTGCGCAGTACTGAGAGCCACGATCTGAGTGGTGGATCACCCCGTAAGGGGGACGTTTGTTCCTGATCGCCATAAACAACGCCTGCCCGGTCAGTTCCTGTGTCATTCGCTCACCCATCGCGTAGCCCACGATCTCGCACGTGAACACATCTTTAATGCCGGCCAGATACAGCCAGCCCTCCCGGGTCGCAATATACGTAATATCAGCCACCCAAGTCTGATTAGGAGCCGTTGGGGCAAAGGTCTGCTCTAGCAGATTAGGTGCCACCGGCAGACTGTGATCCGAGTTCGTCGTGGCGATAAACTTACGCTTTTGCTTACATCGCAACCCCATCTCCTTGCGCAGACGCACCAGTTTGTCTCTACCAATGGCGATGCCCTTACTGGCAAGTTCAGGCAGTAATCGCAAGGCTCCATAAGTCTGACGAGTGCGAGTGTGTGCCACTTTAATCTCCAGCTTCAGGCGTTCGTCGCTTTGTTTTCTGTTTGATAGCTTGTGCTGCGCCCAGTCGTAATAACCACTTCGTGACACGCCAAACGCACGGCACATCACTTCAACGGGAAACTCGTGTCGCCATTGCTCGATTAACGCGTACTTTTCAGCGACTCCTGGGCAAAATACGCGGTGGCTTTTTTTAATATATCTCGCTCAAGCTGGGCGTCGTTCAACGCTTTGCGCAGGCGAAGAACCTCGGTCTCCAACTCAGCAACAGAACGCGATTCTGGTGGCGTAACCAGACCTTTTCTCGCTGCGGAAATCCATTGCCCTAGCGTGCCTTCAGGGATGGATAAACGCGATGATCCTTGGCTGATCGACAATCCTTGTTCCAAGACGGTTTTAACGGCTTCGGCCCTAAATTCTTTCGAGTAACGTTGAGTTTTTCTGGTCATAGTGAACTCCTTTTAATCCCATTCTACTCAGGAAGGAGTGTCCGTTAAAATCAGGCTACCTCA
>NZ_JBLJAJ010000104.1:0-1303 GCF_047530005.1 Serratia sp. N21D137 | reverse complement strand
ATTACTCCTCTGGGTCTCTGTCACGTATGATGGAAACTTCAATTTTTCCCTCATCACACCTTTCAAAGCTTCTGATGATCCCCGCCTCCCGGGATTGCTCCAGTATCAACATGACGAGATCGTCATTATTAGCTGTAATGGACGCCTGAGTACGTTTAAGGAATACATGACTCAAATCACTTTCATTAAATTTATCGCACAGTTCGGCAGTATGACTTCTATTTCGATAACCAGCAGAAATTACCCCTGCGAGCAGCCTGGCTTTAAGCACGATGTTATCACTTCCGTTAATAACCATTACGGCAACATTCCTTGGTAAAGAAATAGGGTAATGCCTCTAATTAGTTGAATTGATGTATAATGCCCGCTTTTGAGATTTTCTCATGGCCAGCGTTACTGTTCATTGTCCCCGTTGTCAGTCTGCTCAGGTTTACCGTCATCGGCAAACCCCTAAAGGCCGTGACCGGTTTCGCAGTCGTGACTGCCACCGCGTGTTTCTGCTCACCTATACCTATGAAGCACGCAAGCCCGGCGTCAAAGAACAAATTACCGTAATGGTGTTCAACGGAGCTGGTGTCCGCGATACCGCAAGGACGCTCAAAATCGGCATTAACACCGTCATTCGCACTTTAAAAAACTCGCGCCAAAGCGAATAACCTCCTCTCCGGTTGCTCATGCAGACATGGCGCTTATCTGCGAGCTCGATGAACAGTGGAGCTTTGTTGGCAGTAAAGCCCGGCAGCACTGGCTCTGGTATGCCTACAACACCAAAACAGGCGGCGTTGTAGCTTATACGTTCGGTCCCCGCACGGATGAAACCTGTCGTGAACTGCTGGCCCTGCTCACACCGTTTAATATCGGCATGATAACCAGCGATGACTGGGGCAACTATGCCAGAGAAGTGCCGAAAGACAACCACCTGACCGGCAAAGTATTTACTCAGCGTATTGAGCGTAACAATCTGACACTGAGAACCCGCATCAAGCGTCTGGCCCGGAAAACAATCTGCTTCTCACGCTCTGTTGAACTGCATGAAAAAGTCACCGGTGCCTTCATCGAAAAATACAAGTTCTACTAATTGGAGGCAGCACCAGATTTACATACCTTTGCATATCGCATAGACAATATCAACCATGTAATCTATTTTTATATTCAAGGATTTTTCAAGAGTCATTTCTTATGAAAAAAACGTTTGCGATATTTTTTGCAATGATTATGCTATCTTTTTCTTATAGCAGCATCGCTGCCGATCCAAAACTGACTAGAAGTCACAATACTTTTACCCAAGGACTCAATTTGGACT
>NZ_JBLJAJ010000103.1:0-1345 GCF_047530005.1 Serratia sp. N21D137 | reverse complement strand
TGAACTGAACCCCAAATGTTGGACAAACATCTGACATTTGGAGGTACAGTTCTGATGAAGTATTCACTTCAGTTCAAACTTGACGTTGTCCGGTACTATCTTGCCGGACTCGGCGGTCAAAAACAGACCGCTAAGAAGTTTTCCATTGCTCATGTCCAACTACGCAGATGGATTGCCGCTTATCAGCATCATGGGGAACAGGGGCTGCGGTTAGGACGCAAGCAACATTACACACCTGACTTCAGGCTCTCTGTTGTCGAATTCGCGCTTTCAAATCCGCTCTCTTTAGCGACAGTCGCCGCTAAATTCAATATTCCTTCTTACCTTACTGTGGAACGCTGGATTAAACTCTATCGGGAGAATGGGGCTGAAGCCCTCAACCTGAATAAGCGTAGTCGCCAAATGCGTCAGCATCCCAAAACCCCCCATGCCGATAAATCGCCTGATGAGTTGACCCCCGAAGAGATGCGGGAGGAAATCGAGTTTTTACGTGCGCAGAATGATTACATAAAAAAGTTGAGAGCCTTGATGCAACAGAAGGAAGCCCAGACTCGTCGAAAAGGGCAAAAATAATCAGAGCATTGAGGTCAGAACACCGTTTGGAGGTTTTGCTGTGGGCCGGAAAACTGCCGCGCAGTACGTATTACTATTGTTGTAAAAGCCATCAAGCACCGGATAAGTATGGTGAAACCAAGCAGCAAATAATGGCTGTTTTTAACGAGCATAAAGGCCGTTACGGCTATCGCCGGGTGACCAGTGTTCTTCGAAAGATGGGGGCTGTGCTAAATCATAAAACCGTGCAAAAACTGATGGTTGAGCTGCAATTGAAATCGCCCGTTCGCCGTAAAAAATACCGTTCGTACAAGGGACATGTCGGTAAAGTGGCCCCGAATACCTTGCAGCGCGATTTTACCGCTCTGGAGCCTAACCAAAAGTGGGTGACCGATATCACGGAGTTCCGGGTGGCGGATAAGAAGCTGTATTTATCGCCGGTACTCGACTTGTTTAACGGTGAAATCATTGCCTATGAGATGTCCCGTAAACCTGTGTTCAGTCTGGTAAAAACGATGCTGGATAAGGCGCTCAGTACGCTAAAAACGGAAGAAAAGCCGTTGCTGCACAGTGACCAAGGTTGGCACTATCAGATGGCGGCTTATCAGCATCAGTTGCAGGAAAATGGGATAGAACAGAGCATGTCTCGCAAGGGTAACTGCCTGGATAATGCGGTAATGGAAAACTTCTTTGGCCATCTGAAAGCTGAACTGTATTATTTACAACGCTTTGAGAGTGTGGAACAGCTGTCTGAAGAGATAGACATGTACATAGATTACTACAATAACCATCG
>NZ_JBLJAJ010000102.1:0-1539 GCF_047530005.1 Serratia sp. N21D137 | reverse complement strand
CATGTGCTGAATGTGATTGCCGACTGGCCGATAAACCGGGTCAGTGAGCTACTGCCGTGGCGTATAACACTGCCAACAGAATAACTTACTCGACCTTAGTCAATACGGCCTTCGTTGGACGCTTACCTTTGAACAATTACATCACAGCAAAGATGAGGTCTTTGAGCGTGGGGTGATCAATGTCTTCAAAGGACTCTCATGGGATTACAAAACTAACAGCCCATGCAGTTTTGGCAAAAAGATCATCATTAACAATCTGGTCACTCACAATCGCTGGGGCTTTAGCCTGCACTGGGGCTGGCGTCGTGACCAACTGACAGATCTGGAACGGATGCTCTTCCTTCTGGATGGCAAATCCATTCCTGACAACCGTGGCGATATCTGTACCCGGTTGATGGAGCATATTCGGGACAACCCGGCGAAAGAAGTTTATGAAGATGCGTTCTTCAGTATTCGTTACTTCCAGAAGGGAACCGCGCATCTGATGTTCAAACGGTTGGATCTGGTGGAGAAGATGAACGACATCATCGCTAAGCATTATCCAGGCATATTGCCGACAAAATAAACGCTATACGCGTAATGAGCTCCAACATGGATCTCTGGCATACTAAGCGGATATAGCATTGTAAGTCGGATTAAAACGGAGGTGGCATGACAGATAAACACTTAACCCAATCCCCGGCAGGTGAATTTGTTATGTTTGCCAGCGGTGATGGAAAGGTGCGCGTTGAATGCCGCTTTGAAAGCGATACCCTGTGGCTATCCCAGGCCATGATCTGTGAACTCTACGGTAAAGCCAAAGCAACCATCAGCGAACACATCAAGAATATCTTTGAAGACGGTGAACTGGTCGAAAATTCAGTTGTTCGGTTTTACCGAACAACTGCCAGTGACGGGAAAAACTATCAAGTTCAATATTTTAGTTTGCCGATGATACTCGCTGTTGGCTACCGCGTCCGTTCTGCCCGAGGTACCCAATTCCGCCAGTGGGCGACCCAAACGCTCCAGGAATACCTGATCAAAGGTTTTGTGATGGACGATGAGCGGCTTAAAAACCCTCCTGTTGGCTCATCAACTGTGCCTGACTACTTCGACGAGATGCTGGAACGCATTCGCGACATCCGCGCTAGTGAGCGTCGGGTTTATTTGCGGGTTCGGGAGATCTTTGCATTAGCCGCCGACTACCAACCGTCACTCAAAGAGACAACGCTGTTTTTTCAAACTATTCAGAATAAACTGCATTTTGCCTGCACCGGCCACACTGCTGCCGAACTCATCCATCAGCGTGCTGACGCCAGCCAGCCCCATATGGGTTTGAACAGCTATAAAGGCGAAGAGGTGCGTAAAAGCGATGTGACAGTGGCGAAAAACTACCTCAATCAGGACGAGGTCAGTGAACTCAACCGCGTAGTTATTAGACGTCAATTACTTTTGCCGATCCGGCGTCAACTACAATGGCCGCTCCCACACCATCATTTAGATGGCTTTTTTGCCACTGCGTTTGAGGTCTTTTTCCTGTAGCTTTCTCCTTGTATTTCG
>NZ_JBLJAJ010000101.1:0-1623 GCF_047530005.1 Serratia sp. N21D137 | reverse complement strand
CAACTGCATATCTTTAGGTAAGGAGGTGATCCAACCGCAGGTTCCCCTACGGTTACCTTGTTACGACTTCACCCCAGTCATGAATCACAAAGTGGTAAGCGCCCTCCCGAAGGTTAAGCTACCTACTTCTTTTGCAACCCACTCCCATGGTGTGACGGGCGGTGTGTACAAGGCCCGGGAACGTATTCACCGTAGCATTCTGATCTACGATTACTAGCGATTCCGACTTCACGGAGTCGAGTTGCAGACTCCGATCCGGACTACGACATACTTTATGAGGTCCGCTTGCTCTCGCGAGTTCGCTTCTCTTTGTATATGCCATTGTAGCACGTGTGTAGCCCTACTCGTAAGGGCCATGATGACTTGACGTCATCCCCACCTTCCTCCGGTTTATCACCGGCAGTCTCCTTTGAGTTCCCGCCATGACGCGCTGGCAACAAAGGATAAGGGTTGCGCTCGTTGCGGGACTTAACCCAACATTTCACAACACGAGCTGACGACAGCCATGCAGCACCTGTCTCACAGTTCCCGAAGGCACCAATCCATCTCTGGAAAGTTCTGTGGATGTCAAGAGTAGGTAAGGTTCTTCGCGTTGCATCGAATTAAACCACATGCTCCACCGCTTGTGCGGGCCCCCGTCAATTCATTTGAGTTTTAACCTTGCGGCCGTACTCCCCAGGCGGTCGACTTAACGCGTTAGCTCCGGAAGCCACGCCTCAAGGGCACAACCTCCAAGTCGACATCGTTTACAGCGTGGACTACCAGGGTATCTAATCCTGTTTGCTCCCCACGCTTTCGCACCTGAGCGTCAGTCTTTGTCCAGGGGGCCGCCTTCGCCACCGGTATTCCTCCAGATCTCTACGCATTTCACCGCTACACCTGGAATTCTACCCCCCTCTACAAGACTCTAGCTTGCCAGTTTCAAATGCAGTTCCCAAGTTAAGCTCGGGGATTTCACATCTGACTTAACAAACCGCCTGCGTGCGCTTTACGCCCAGTAATTCCGATTAACGCTTGCACCCTCCGTATTACCGCGGCTGCTGGCACGGAGTTAGCCGGTGCTTCTTCTGCGAGTAACGTCAATGAACGGTGCTATTAACACCGAACCCTTCCTCCTCGCTGAAAGTGCTTTACAACCCGAAGGCCTTCTTCACACACGCGGCATGGCTGCATCAGGCTTGCGCCCATTGTGCAATATTCCCCACTGCTGCCTCCCGTAGGAGTCTGGACCGTGTCTCAGTTCCAGTGTGGCTGGTCATCCTCTCAGACCAGCTAGGGATCGTCGCCTAGGTGAGCCATTACCTCACCTACTAGCTAATCCCATCTGGGCACATCCGATGGTGTGAGGCCCGAAGGTCCCCCACTTTGGTCCGAAGACGTTATGCGGTATTAGCTACCGTTTCCAGTAGTTATCCCCCTCCATCGGGCAGTTTCCCAGACATTACTCACCCGTCCGCCGCTCGTCACCCAGGAGCAAGCTCCCTGTGCTACCGCTCGACTTGCATGTGTTAGGCCTGCCGCCAGCGTTCAATCTGAGCCATGATCAAACTCTTCAATTAAAAGCTTGATTTGCTGCAACTCGTGCAGCGATGCTCGAAAATTAACTTTCGTAATCATTCATTC
>NZ_JBLJAJ010000100.1:0-1639 GCF_047530005.1 Serratia sp. N21D137 | reverse complement strand
GGCCACACTGGCATGGGTGGACTGGTACAACAATCGTCGGCTGCTTGAGCGGCTCGGCCATATCCCACCTGCTGAAGCAGAAAAAGCCTATTACGCTTCCATCGGGAAAAAGGATCTGGCAGCCTGACTTCCCGGACTTAACTCTCTCCCACAAAACCGGTACGGTTCAGTCCGCTGGTACCTCGCCTATACACTGAGTCTGCGAAACCTCGAAGAGATGATAGCGGAGCGCGGTATTGTCGTTGACCATTCCACGTTGCATCGTTGGATTATCCGCCTGGTACCGCTACTGGATAAGGTTTTTCGCCGACACAAGCGCACCGTAAATCGGCGGTGGCGAATGGATAAAACCTACAACAAAGTCAAAGGCCAGCGGAAATATCTCTACCGCACGGTGGATTCTGCAGGCCAGACAATCGACTTTTGCTGACCGCCAAACAGGACTCTGCAGCCGCATTGCGCTTCTTTCGCAAGGCTATTCGCCATCACGGCGAACCAGAGGCTGTCACTATCGATAAAAGTGGTGCTAACACCGCAGCTTTGGCTACGCTCAACGCCGACAAACCCGATGAGGAAGCGATTACCGTCAGGCAGAGTAAGTACCTGAACAACCTGATTAAGCAAGATCACCGGAATATTAAACATCGGATATGGCCGATGCTGGGATTCAAATCGTTTCGACGGGCACAGACGATACTGACCGGCATCGAACTGAGCAACATGATATGAAAAGAGCAATATCAACACATGCAAAGTGAGGGATTGTCACCCGCGGAACAATTCTATTTGCTGGCTGCCTAAATAACCGACAACGCAACTTTACCCAACTTCATATCACTAATGTGACAAAGCCGTTTTTAATCCCCAACCTGTTTTTCAAGCGCACTTATCCAGAGCCAATGCCTGAAGCCATCGTTTTTTCTCCATCCGCTGGCAAATCTCAGCCGATCACCGCACAAGATGAATTGGTACGGATCTGTGCCCAGGAAGCCTTTCATCAACACCGCAAACCCGAGCCGTTCGGGCTTATCCAGCATCGTCATCGACAGCGCTTCGTATACCTTTGGCAACAGTTGGCCCCGTTTGCGGTTGGCCAAAAAGCCGCAGTAACGTACCATCTTAAAATGCCGTGCCAGAATATGGCTGATATAACGCTACAGCATCTCTTTCTGGCGTTTGTGCTGCTGCATGCGGTGGTCGTGAGCCACAGCGCCGCCGCGGTAGTGGTACAGCTGAGAAACCGCCATCGGCGAGCGCTTCAGATAACGGCCAAGGTATTTCACACTGCGCCACACACCCCGAGTCTTTTTGGCAAAGTGCACTTTCCAGGCTCGACGATATTGCGCATGGAGGTAGCGGTATCACCGGTTCTCGTTACGCATATGGCCGAGGCCCGGCAGGCCACCGGGGTTGATGCGCGCATAGTTGTCATGCAGCAGTTAAATGACGGCGGTGCGCCAGATGTGCTCTACCTGTTTCTTTTTAAAGAACAGCTGTCGCCAGGCGCTGTATTGCGTATTCCGCTCTGTTCGATCACGGATTGGCATGGAACTTCGATCACGTATTGGCACCGAAGTTCGATCAGGATTTTGTCTCCATTCAGTCAACCGGGATGCGTTAACTTTTCCTACTGCTTTTT
>NZ_JBLJAJ010000010.1:0-154778 GCF_047530005.1 Serratia sp. N21D137 | reverse complement strand
TTTGCCTGGCGGCAATAGCGCGGTGGTCCCACCTGACCCCATGCCGAACTCAGAAGTGAAACGCCGTAGCGCCGATGGTAGTGTGGGGTCTCCCCATGCGAGAGTAGGACACTGCCAGGCATCAAATTAGCGTGCTGATATGGCTCAGTTGGTAGAGCGCACCCTTGGTAAGGGTGAGGTCCCCAGTTCGACTCTGGGTATCAGCACCACTTTATTTAAGTGGTTTAGAAGTTCGGCAGAAAAAAGAATCAAAAGAATTTGCTTGGCGGCAATAGCGCGGTGGTCCCACCTGACCCCATGCCGAACTCAGAAGTGAAACGCCGTAGCGCCGATGGTAGTGTGGGGTCTCCCCATGCGAGAGTAGGACACTGCCAAGCATCAATTAAGCCAAGAGGCCATCCGCAAGGATGGCCTTTTTGCTTTTGTGCGGTTTGAAATTCCCCATACTGGCTGACAGCCTGGCGATGAAACATTTTCACCTTCCCGTTGAATCCTCGACATGACGCTAAAAAAGCGCTATCTTCGGGCATCTAGAAGTCTAAACGTATAAACGGATGTGTGAGGGGTAAGCAATGCCGATTCGTGTTCCTGATGAGTTACCTGCGGTCAATTTCTTGCGTAATGAGAACGTGTTTGTCATGACATCCTCACGCGCAAAAACACAGGAAATCAGGCCGTTAAAGGTACTTATCCTCAACCTGATGCCGAAAAAGATCGAAACGGAAAACCAGTTTCTGCGTTTGCTTTCCAACTCGCCATTGCAGATCGATATTCAGCTACTGCGCATCGATAGCCGTGAGTCGAAGAATACGCCCACGGAGCACCTGAATAATTTCTACTGTAACTTTGAAGATATCCAGAATGAGAACTTTGACGGGCTGATCGTCACTGGCGCTCCGCTGGGCCTGGTGGACTTCTGTGATGTTGCCTATTGGCCGCAGATCGAGCGAGTGATCGAGTGGGCCAAGGATCATGTGACTTCAACCCTGTTTGTCTGCTGGGCAGTGCAGGCCGCGCTAAACATCCTGTACGGCATTCCAAAGAAGACGCGTGAGGTGAAGCTCTCCGGAGTGTACCAGCATCGTACGCTGCACCAACATGCCTTGCTGACCCGAGGTTTTGATGAAACCTTTCTGGCTCCTCACTCCCGCTATGCTGATTTCCCAACCGAGATCCTGCGGCAGTACACCGATCTGGATATCCTGGCTGAATCAGAACTGGCTGGCGCCTATCTGTTCGCTACCAAGGATAAGCGCATGGCCTTTGTCACCGGGCATCCGGAATATGACGCCCTGACGCTAGCGGGTGAGTATTGTCGTGATAACGATGCAGGCCTCAACCCGAGCGTACCGCTAAATTATTTCCCCGATGACAACCCCGAATTGCCCCCCGCAGCTTCATGGCGAAGCCATGGTCACCTGCTGTTTTCCAACTGGTTGAACTACTACGTTTACCAGATCACGCCGTTCGATCTGCGTCATATGAATCCTACCCTCGAGTAACATTTTTCTCTGCACCGGGTGGCTGAATCGAGGCCGCCCTGGTTTACCCTGCCGTTTTTCCTGCCAAACCTGCAACGTTTCAGCATCGATAACTTATTTAAAAACAATGTATTACCGGCATTCCTTTATCGTAATGGAACCGGTTTCCTGGTTAGCTATAAATGATAAATAATCTAATCAATTGATAATAAAAGGTTAATAAAATATTTTTTAAAAAAATGGAAATCGTTTTTGATTTTTAATTTTTGTTGGTTATTCTAGGATCCTGCGGGATGACATCTGACCAGTTGGCGGTCTTTTTTTCACCCGATTTCCGACAACAATGCTTCCCCTGGCCTGCAATGGCGGCGTGGAATGATGGAAAGGATCAAGACAATGACGCAACAGATGGTAGGCACAGAATTAGCGTTTACACAGGCTTTCGGCTCTGCAGAGCGGCAGATACTGACGGATGACGCGGTCGAGTTCCTGGCTGAACTGGTGGGGAAATTTACGCCGCAACGCAACAAACTGTTGGCGGCACGCGCCAGCTGGCAAGAGAAAATCGATCGTGGCGAGCTGCCTGGATTTATTTCGGAAACGGATTCCATTCGGCAGGGTGACTGGCAGATCCGCGGCGTTCCCGCTGACTTGCGCGACCGTCGGGTTGAGATTACCGGTCCGGTTGAACGCAAAATGGTGATCAATGCCCTCAATGCCAACGTCAAAGTGTTTATGGCCGACTTTGAAGACTCACTGGCACCCAGCTGGGACAAGGTTATCGACGGGCAGATCAACCTGCATGATGCGGTCAACGGCACCATCTCTTACACCAATGAAGCCGGCAAAATTTACCAGCTCAAACCCAACCCGGCGGTGTTGATTGCCCGCGTACGTGGCCTGCATTTGCCGGAAAAACACGTGCAGTGGCAGGGGGAAGCGATCCCTGGCGGGTTGTTCGATTTTGCACTCTATTTCTTCCATAACTATCGCCAACTGCTGGCAAAAGGCAGCGGCCCGTATTTCTACCTGCCGAAAACCCAGTCCTGGCAGGAGGCTGCCTGGTGGAGTGAAGTCTTTAGCTTTACCGAGGATCGCTTCGGGTTGCCGCGCGGCACCATCAAGGCCACGGTATTGATTGAAACCCTGCCTGCGGTATTCCAGATGGACGAGATCCTGTATCACCTGCGCGATCATATCGTCGGGCTGAACTGTGGCCGTTGGGACTACATCTTCAGCTATATCAAAACGCTGAAGAACCATGGCGATCGGGTGCTACCGGACCGTCAGTCCGTCACTATGACCCAGCCTTTCCTCAGTGCTTATTCTCGCTTGCTCATCAAGACCTGCCACCGCCGCGGTGCTTTTGCGATGGGGGGTATGGCGGCGTTTATCCCCAGCAAAGACGCCGAGCAAAACGCGGTGGTGTTGGGCAAGGTGCGTGCGGATAAAGAACTGGAAGCGACCAATGGCCATGACGGGACTTGGGTGGCACATCCAGGTTTGGCCGATACGGTGATGGAAGTGTTCAACCGTATCCTGGGGGAGCGGCAGAATCAACTAGAGGTGCTGCGTGAGAATGATGCACCTATCACGGCGGCGCAACTGCTGGAACCGTGTGACGGTGAGCGTACCGAAACCGGCATGCGCGCCAATATCCGCGTAGCGGTGCAATACATTGAAGCCTGGATCTCCGGCAATGGCTGCGTACCGATTTATGGCCTGATGGAAGATGCCGCTACTGCCGAGATTTCACGTACCTCAATT
This sequence comes from Serratia sp. N21D137, assembly GCF_047530005.1. Lineage (NCBI taxonomy): Bacteria > Pseudomonadati > Pseudomonadota > Gammaproteobacteria > Enterobacterales > Yersiniaceae > Serratia > Serratia sp. N21D137. Next base: position 151,530 of record NZ_JBLJAJ010000010.1, on the reverse strand, counting down.
TGGCAGTGGATCCATCACGAGAAAAGCCTCAGCAATGGCCAACAGGTAACCAAAACCCTGTTCCGCCAGATGCTGCAGGAAGAGATGCAGGTCGTTCGTAAAGAACTGGGTGAAGCGCGTTATCACGCAGGCCGCTTCGAAGAGGCGGCACAGCTGATGGAGCGTATCACCACGCAAGATGAATTAATCGATTTCCTGACCTTACCCGGCTACGAATTACTGGCCTGAAACCGTTCCTGACCTTTAACCCTACAGTATTGAAAAGGATAAAAATATGACGACCTCTCGTACCCAACAGATCCAACAGCTGGAACAGGAATGGAAATCAGCACGCTGGGAGGGCATCACCCGCCCTTACAGCGCCGAAGACGTGATCAACCTGCGTGGCTCGGTCAATCCGGTTTGCACGTTGGCGCAAAACGGTGCAGCGAAACTCTGGGAACTGCTGCATGGCAAATCCCGCAAAGGGTACGTGAACAGCCTTGGGGCGCTGACCGGTGGCCAGGCGCTGCAACAGGCGAAAGCCGGTGTCGAAGCGATCTATCTGTCCGGTTGGCAGGTAGCGGCTGATGCCAATACCGCTGCTGCCATGTATCCCGATCAGTCACTGTATCCGGTCGACTCTGTCCCGACGGTGGTTGAGCGCATCAATAATACCTTCCGTCGGGCGGATCAGATCCAGTGGGCAAACCAGATTGAACCCGGCAGCAAAGGCTATACCGATTACTTCCTGCCGATCGTGGCGGATGCTGAAGCCGGATTTGGCGGCGTGCTGAATGCCTTTGAACTGATGAAGGCGATGATCGAAGCCGGTGCGGCCGGGGTACATTTTGAAGACCAACTGGCGGCAGTGAAGAAGTGTGGCCATATGGGCGGCAAGGTCTTGGTACCGACCCAGGAAGCTATCCAGAAGCTGGTTGCGGCGCGCTTGGCGGCTGACGTTCTCGGTGTGCCAACCCTGTTGATTGCCCGTACCGATGCCGATGCGGCGGATTTGCTGACCTCCGACTGCGATCCGTATGACAGTGCCTTTGTGTCTGGCGAACGCACCGCCGAAGGTTTCTACCGCACCCATGCTGGTATTGAGCAGGCCATCAGCCGTGGCTTGGCTTATGCCCCTTATGCCGATCTGGTGTGGTGCGAAACCTCAACGCCGGATCTTGAAGCAGCTCAACGCTTTGCCGATGCGATCCATGCCAAGTTCCCGGGCAAGCTGTTGGCCTATAACTGCTCACCGTCGTTCAACTGGAAGAAGAACCTGGACGATCAGACTATCGCCCGCTTCCAGGATGCACTGTCCGCCATGGGCTACAAATACCAGTTCATCACGCTGGCCGGTATCCACAGCATGTGGTTCAACATGTTCGATCTGGCACATGCTTATGCGCGTGGCGAAGGCATGAAGCACTATGTTGAAAAAGTGCAGCAGCCGGAATTTGCCGCAGTCGAGCGTGGCTACACCTTTGCTTCGCATCAGCAGGAGGTGGGGACCGGCTACTTCGATAAGGTAACCACCATTATTCAGGGGGGCGCTTCCTCGGTAACGGCACTGACCGGTTCCACCGAAGAACAGCAGTTCTGATCCCCAAGGGGCCTGGCATGGCGCCAGGCTCTGGTTTCATTCCTGAATGGCAGAGGCAAAGATGGCGGAAAAACTGGAGCTGTTGATTGCACAGACGATCCTGCAGGGCTTTGATGCGCAATATGGCCGCTTTCTTGAAGTCACGGCCGGAGCGCAGCAGCGTTTTGAGCAGGCAGACTGGCCCGCCGTACAACAGGCGATGAAACGACGTATCCATCTTTACGATCACCACGTCGGTCTGGTGGTAGAGCAACTGAAATGCATCACCGGGCAGAAATATTACGATGCGGATTTCCCTAATAGGGTGAAGGCGGTTTATACCGAACTGTTGCCCGACTACCCGCGTTTTGAGATTGCCGAAAGCTTCTTTAATTCGGTTTACTGTCGGCTGTTCAAACATCGGGATTTAACCCCGGACAAGCTGTTCGTTTTCAGCTCGCAACCCGAACGGCGCTTTCGCGATATTCCCAGGCCGTTGGCACGTGATTTTACCCCCAACGGTGATTTGGCAGCCATGCTGCATAGCCTGTTGACCGACTTGCCTTTGCGCCTGCCGTGGGAAGATCTGCCACGTGATATTCGTTATATCACCCAAGCCTTACTACAGACCTTCAGCTCCCATCAGCTAGCTGCAGCAACGTTTCAAATCGGCAATGAGCTGTTCTACCGTAATAAGGCGGCCTGGTTGGTCGGTAAGCTGCGGGTGGCCGACGGGGTTTACCCGTTCCTGTTGCCGATCCACCACAGCGAGTCTGGCGCGTTATTTATTGATACCTGCCTGACCAGCAAGGCCGAAGCCAGCATCGTGTTTGGCTTCGCCCGTTCCTACTTTATGGTGTATGCCCCGTTGCCAGCGGCGATGGTTGAGTGGCTGCGGGAGATCCTGCCGGGCAAGACCACCGCCGAACTGTATATGGCGATCGGCTGCCAAAAGCATGGTAAAACCGAATGCTACCGTGAATACCTGAATTTTATGGCGCAGTCGCAGGAGCAATTCATTATTGCGCCGGGCGTGAAAGGCATGGTGATGCTGGTGTTTACGCTGCCGTCGTTTGATCGGGTATTCAAGGTGATCAAAGACGAATTTGCGCCGCAGAAAGAGGTTACGCAGGCGCAGGTGATGGCCTGCTACCAATTGGTAAAAGAGCACGACCGCGTCGGGCGGATGGCCGATACCCAGGAATATGAGAATTTTGTGGTGGACAAGGCACGCATCAGCCCGCAATTGCTCGCGGAGTTGCAGCGCGAGGTGCCGGAAAAGCTGGAAGATCTCGGCGATCGGGTGGTCATCAAGCATCTGTATATGGAGCGGCGGATGACGCCGTTAAATCTGTATCTTGAGCAGGCAGACGAACGGCAAATGCATGACGCCATTGAAGAATATGGTAATGCGATCAAACAGCTGGCTGCGGCCAATATCTTCCCTGGCGATATGCTGTTCAAAAACTTCGGCGTGACGCGCCATGGGCGCGTGGTGTTTTACGATTACGACGAGATTTGCTACATGACCGAGGTGAACTTCCGTAATATCCCGCCGCCGCGCTACCCGGAAGATGAACTGGCCAGCGAACCCTGGTACAGCATTTCACCTAACGATGTTTTCCCCGAAGAGTTCCGCCATTTCCTGTGTGGCGACCGGCGCATCCGCAAGGTCTTTGAGGAGATGCACAGCGATCTGTTTGAAGCGGACTACTGGCGAGGGTTACAGCAGCGTATCAAGGAGGGGCACGTCGAGGATGTGTTTGCCTACCGTAAAAAGCGGCGTTTCAGCCAGAGGCTACCTTCGGGGTACGCGCAGGCTGGCTGATAGCAGGCCCAGCAGGCTGGGCCATGGTCAGGATTAAAACGTGATGCAGCAGGCGCCCTGTTCGGCCCCGGAAAGCTGGCTGCGTAACGCGCTGAACAGCTCACGGCCACAGCCGTTCCTTTCACCGCTCAGATCGGGTTGATAGGGAATGCGCTGGGCCAGCTCTGCTTCGGCGACCAGCAGTTGCAGCTCGCCGGTGTGTCCATTCACCCGGATCATATCGCCGCTTTGTACTTTGGCCAGCATACCGCCGGTGTACGCCTCCGGGGTGACATGGATCGCCGAAGGAACCTTGCCGGAAGCGCCGGACAGGCGGCCATCGGTCACCAACGCCACCTTGAAGCCGCGATCCATCAATACCCCAAGCGGTGGCATCAGCTTATGCAGTTCAGGCATGCCATTGGCCTGTGGCCCCTGGAAACGCACGACCACCACGCAGTCCCGATCCAGTTTGCCTGCTTCGAAGGCGGGGACGATATCGTGCTGGCTTTCGAATACGACCGCTGGGGCTTCGATAATCTGATTTTCGGCAGGCACCGCAGACGTCTTCATCACCGCACGGCCCAGATTACCGGCCAGCACCTTGGTGCCGCCATGGTGCTTGAACGGTTTGGCTATGCTGGCAATCACGTTAGCGTCCAGCGAACTTGCTGCCCCGTTGCGCCAGGCCAACTGGCCATTGTCCAGCCAAGGCTCCTGAGTGTAGCGCTCCAGGCCGAAACCGGTGACGGTATGCACATCCTGATGCAACAGGCCGTTGTTCAACAGCTCACGCACGACCAATTGCACACCGCCCGCCGCCTGGAACTGGTTGATATCCGCCGGGCCGTTGGGGTAGATGCGGCATAGCAGTGGCACTGCATCGGAAAGCTCAGAGAAGTCGTCCCAGTTGATGATGATGCCCGCTGCGCGAGCCATGGCTACCATATGCATCGTCAGGTTGGTGGAGCCCCCGGTGGCCAGGAGCGATACGATGCCGTTAACCACCACTTTTTCATCCACCAATTGGCCTATCGGCAGGTAATTACCGGCGGTTTCTGTCAGGCGGGTGACTTGGCGAGCGGCGGCATCATTGAGCGCATCGCGCAGTGGCGTGTCTGGATGAATGAAAGAGGCTCCGGGCAGATGCAGGCCCATCACTTCCATCACCATCTGGTTGGTGTTGGCCGTGCCGTAGAAGGTGCAGGTACCAACGCCATGATAAGAGGCGGCCTCGGCTTCCAGCAGCGCGTGGCGATCGGCTTTGCCCTCGGCATACAGCTGGCGCACACGTACTTTCTCTTTATTAGGTAGGCCGCTGCTCATCGGCCCGGCAGGCACAAATACGGCAGGCAAATGGCCGAAGGACAAGGCGGACATTACCAGCCCTGGCACAATCTTGTCACAGATACCCAGAAACAATGCGCCGTCGAACATGTTATGGGAAAGGCCGATGGCTGCGGACATGGCTATCACATCGCGGCTCATCAACGACAGCTCCATGCCGTCCTGTCCCTGTGTCACGCCGTCGCACATTGCTGGCACACCACCTGCGACCTGGCCAACGGCGCCAACGCTGTGTAACGCCTGCTTTAGCCGCTGTGGATAGCTTTCATAAGGCTGGTGGGCAGAAAGCATATCGTTGTAAGCGGTGATGATGGCGATATCGCTGCGCACCATGTTTTTCAGGGCGGCTTTATCGTCGGGCTGGCAGGCGGCAAAACCGTGGGCCAGGTTGCCACAGGCTAGCTGCGAGCGGTGTACCGTCTGCGTGCGGGCTGCGCTAATACGTGCCAGATAGGCAGCTCGGCTCTCTTTTGAACGTTCAATAATGCGTTGTGTTACACGTGCCAGGGTGCTGTTAATCATATCATCCTCACAATGCAGCCCTAATGCGCGCGGCGAGGGCCAGTTATGTCGTTCAGAACATCTCGTTATGCGCAGGCTTCTTGTGGTTGGAAACTCTGGATATGCCGCACAGTGTCGGCAATCACTGCATCCAGTGGCTGATCGATATCGATGGCCTGGACGTCAATTTCATCTTGGCCCGGCTGCTCCAGCGTGGCGAACTGGGTGACCAGCATTTGGGGTTTGAAGAAATGCCCCTTGCGGGCAGCCAGCCGAGCCTCGATCACCGGGAAGTCGCCGTGCAGATAGATGAATGACAGATTGTCATTACCGGCACGCAGCCGATCGCGATAATGTTTTTTCAGTGCAGAGCAGACGATGATCGAGACCGCATTGGTACGCTGCATAGCGAAAGCCGCGTCGTTCAGGGCGGCCAACCATGGTGCGCGATCGTCGTCATTGAGCGGTTCGCCTGAGGCCATTTTCTGGATATTGCAGCGTGGATGGAGAAAGTCACCGTCCAGAAAGTTGGCGGATAGCCGTTGGGCTACGGCATTGGCGACGGCGGACTTGCCGCTGCCGGATACGCCCATAATGACGTAAACACGATTCTGATTATTGATCATGGTTTGGTTCCCCCACCTGCGAGTCATAGTCTGCTGCGGCTATATTATTTTACGAATGATTGTTACCGGTAACATGTTATCGGTAACATTGTCAGGGGAAGCGCCAAAGGTTGCAATCGGCTTTCGGTGGCAAGATCGCTAATTGTGATCGAATTCATACTTTTCGCGGGAGGCGAAACAAAGTCTCTACAGCGCGATACAGAAAAATAACAGCGGGAATTTGCTCAGGGCTTAGGGCGCAATGCTGCGCCCGTCTAATCACCGTACGCCGCCGTACTCCAGGCTGATTTCTTTTGCCGCATGGATCACTAGCGCACCCAGTTCGGTAACGCGATCGTCGGTAATGCGTGATACCGGGCCGGAGATGGAGATGGCGGCAAAGGCTTCGCGGTGTTCATCAAAGATGCAGGCAGCCAGACAGCGTAGGCCCAGGGCATGCTCTTCATCGTCGAACGAGAACCCCTGCTTGCGGATCACCGCCAACCCTTCTTTCAGGTTATGTGGCGTGAGCGTGTGTGGGGTATAGGTGTGCATGCCTTTTTTATGCAGCAGCCGGGTTACCTCATCGTCCTGCATGCTGGCCAGAAAGGCTTTGCCAGCGCCAGAGGCGTGCATCGGCAGCTTGCCGCCAATCGGGGCTGACATGCGCATCAACGCGGTGCATTGAACCTGATCGATAATCACTGCCTGATCCTCGGCTTTGTCCATCACCGCCAGATTGACCGTTTCCCCCGACTCTTCCATCAGGCGGCGCAGCGTTGGGTGCACCATCGCCAGCAGGTTACGGCTTTGCAGGAAGCTGCTGCCCACCACAAACGCATGTGCTCCCATGGTCCACAGTCCAAGATCGCCCACCTGACGGACAAACCCCTGCTGTTGCATGGTCGTCAGCAGGCGATGGGTGGTGGAGTTGGGCAACCCGGCTTGCTGGGCCAGATCGGTCAGCGCTACGTTGCCCTGCGCTTCGGCAATATATTCCAATAGTTTCAGGCCACGGGTCAATGACTGGACCTGGCCGGTCGCCGTGCTGGTAGCGGGTGCGGCGGCGCGGGGTTTTTTACCGCGTTTGGCGGGAACGGGAGTGGCCATGATTCACCTTGTGCTTTCCGTATGATGGAATTCATTTTCGTTTTTTGAGTGTGAATTGCAAGTTGCTTCTCCGCTCATCGGATCTGTTGTTCGGCGAACCTGAAAAACTCTCAATACCCGCTCGCATCTTTGCCGCCATAACCTGTGCTAGGATGTCAGACCCTCCATCTTTCAAGTTGCAGGATGCATGACGGGCGCAGCGTGCCGTGCCGCTACAACATTGGGATGTGGGGTAATAAGTCGTCGGGCGGATAATCGGGTGTGAAGGGGCTACAGTGATAAATCGAGTGGAACAACTGCGTCAGCAGCTATCGCAGCGTATTTTAGTGTTGGACGGCGGTATGGGCACCATGATCCAGAGCTATCGGCTGGAGGAGGCAGACTACCGCGGTGAGCGTTTTGCCGATTGGCAAAGCGATCTGAAAGGCAATAACGACCTGCTGGTGTTAAGCAAGCCGGAGGTGATCACTGCGATCCACAACGGTTACCTGGAGGCGGGGGCCGACATCCTCGAAACCAACACCTTCAACTCGACCACTATCGCGATGGCCGACTACCATATGGAGTCGCTGTCCGCCGAAATTAACTACCAGGCCGCTTTGCTGGCGCGCGCTTGTGCTGATGAATGGACGGCACGCACCCCGGAAAAACCGCGCTACGTTGCTGGCGTACTGGGCCCAACCAACCGTACTGCCTCCATTTCCCCTGACGTTAACGATCCGGCCTTCCGTAATGTCTCTTTTGACCAATTGGTAGAGGCCTATCGCGAATCAACCCGTGCGCTGGTGGAAGGGGGCGTCGATCTGATCATGATCGAAACCATCTTCGATACCCTGAATGCCAAAGCGGCGGCCTTTGCGGTCGAAACCGAATTTGAAGCGCTGGGCGTGACCTTACCGATCATGATTTCCGGCACCATCACCGACGCCTCTGGCCGCACCCTTTCCGGCCAGACTACGGAAGCGTTTTACAACTCGCTACGTCACGTTAAGCCGCTGACCTTTGGCCTGAACTGTGCGCTCGGCCCGGATGAGTTACGCCAATACGTGGCGGAGTTGTCTCGCATCTCTGAAAGCTATGTTACTGCTCACCCAAACGCCGGTTTACCCAATGCCTTTGGTGAATACGATCTCGATGCCGAAGAGATGGCCAAACAGGTGGGCGAATGGGCGCACGCCGGTTTCCTCAATATCATCGGTGGCTGCTGTGGCACCACTCCGGCGCATATCGCCGCGATGGCTAAAGCGGTCGAGGGCGTACCGCCACGGCAGTTACCAGAGTTACCGGTAGCTTGCCGCCTCTCCGGCCTGGAACCGCTGAATATTGATGCCAAATCGCTGTTCGTCAACGTGGGGGAGCGTACTAACGTTACCGGCTCGGCCCGATTCAAGCGGTTGATTAAAGAAGAAAAATATAACGAGGCGCTGGCCGTGGCCCGCCAACAAGTGGAGAGCGGCGCCCAGATCATCGACATCAACATGGATGAAGGGATGCTTGACGCCGAAGCGGCGATGGTGCGTTTCCTCAACCTGATTGCCGGTGAGCCGGATATTGCCCGTGTTCCGATCATGATCGACTCCTCCAAATGGAGCGTGATCGAAAAGGGCCTGAAATGCATTCAGGGTAAAGGCATCGTCAACTCGATCTCGATGAAAGAGGGCGAAGAAGCCTTTATCCACCATGCCAAACTGGTGCGCCGCTACGGTGCCGCCGTGGTGGTGATGGCCTTCGATGAAGTTGGTCAGGCAGATACTCGCCAACGCAAATTTGAGATTTGCCGCCGTGCTTACCAGATCCTGACCGAGCGCGTGGGTTTCCCGCCGGAAGATATCATTTTTGACCCGAACATTTTTGCCGTTGCCACCGGTATCGAAGAGCATAACAACTATGCCGTCGACTTTATTGAAGCCTGTGCCGACATCAAAACCCACCTGCCGCATGCGATGATTTCCGGCGGTGTGTCCAACGTCTCCTTCTCGTTCCGTGGCAACGATCCGGTGCGTGAAGCGATCCACGCGGTGTTCCTGTATCACGCCATTCGCAACGGCATGGATATGGGGATCGTCAACGCCGGGCAGTTGGCGATCTATGACGATCTCAGCACCGAACTGCGTGAAGCCGTTGAGGATGTGGTGCTCAACCGCCGTCAGGATGGTACCGAGCGCCTGCTGGAACTGGCGGAGAAATACCGGGGTAGCAAAGACAATGAAGTGGCGGTGCAGCAGGCCGAATGGCGCGGCTGGCCGGTAGTGAAGCGTCTGGAGTATTCGCTGGTTAAAGGTATTACCGAATTTATCGAGTTAGACACCGAAGAAGCGCGCCAGCAGGCGGATCGCCCGATCGAAGTGATCGAAGGGCCACTGATGGCTGGTATGAACGTGGTAGGTGACCTGTTCGGCGAGGGCAAAATGTTCCTGCCGCAGGTAGTGAAATCGGCCCGCGTGATGAAGCAGGCGGTGGCCTATCTCGAACCTTACATTGAGGCCAGCAAACAGAAGGGCACCACCGCCGGGAAAATTCTGTTGGCGACGGTGAAGGGCGACGTGCACGACATCGGCAAAAACATCGTCGGCGTGGTGCTGCAATGTAACAACTACGAAATTATCGATCTGGGCGTGATGGTGCCGACGGACAAGATCCTGAAAACCGCCCGCGAACAGAACGTGGATATTATCGGTCTGTCTGGCCTGATCACCCCGTCACTGGACGAAATGGTCAACGTGGCAAAAGAGATGGAACGCCAAGGCTTTACCCTACCGCTGCTGATCGGTGGGGCAACCACCTCCAAGGCTCATACCGCAGTGAAGATTGAGCAGAACTACAGCGGCCCGACTACCTACGTGCAGAACGCCTCGCGTACCGTTGGTGTGGTTGCGGCGCTGCTGTCAGACACTCAGCGGGACGAGTTTGTCGCCCGTACCCGCAAAGAGTACGAAACTGTGCGTATCCAGCACGGGCGTAAAAAACCGCGTACGCCGCCGGTCAGCCTGCAACAGGCACGGGATAACGCCTTGGTGCTGGACTGGGAAAACTACCAGCCTCCGGTGCCGAACAAACTTGGTGTGTTCCCGGTTGAGGCCAGCATTGACACGCTGCGTCACTATATCGACTGGACGCCGTTCTTTATGACCTGGTCACTGGCGGGCAAGTATCCGCGCATTCTGGAGGATGAAGTGGTAGGGGAAGAGGCCAAGCGCCTGTTCCAGGATGCCAACGAAATGCTGGATATGCTGGCCGCTAACGGTAGCCTCAACCCGCGTGGTGTCTATGGTCTGTTCCCGGCCAACCGCGTCGGGGATGATGTGGAAGTCTACCGGGATGAAAGCCGTGAAGAGGTGCTGGTGGTCAGCCGTCATCTGCGTCAGCAAACGGAAAAGACCGATTTCCCTAACTACTGTCTGGCCGACTTTGTGGCCCCGAAAAGCAGCGGCAAAGCCGACTATTTTGGCGCATTCGCAGTCACGGGCGGCTTGGAAGAGGATGCTTTGGCGGCGGCCTATGATGCCAAGCATGACGACTACAACAAGATCATGGTCAAAGCGTTATCCGATCGTTTGGCAGAGGCCTTTGCCGAATACCTGCACGAGCAGGTGCGCAAGCTGCACTGGGGCTTTGCCGCCGATGAAAACCTGAGTAACGAAGAGCTGATCCGTGAGAATTATCAAGGTATTCGCCCGGCCCCCGGCTATCCTGCTTGTCCAGAACATACCGAAAAAGCGGAGATCTGGCAGTTGCTGGACGTTAACCGCCATACCGGCATGGAACTGACCGAATCCTTCGCCATGTGGCCTGGGGCAGCGGTATCCGGCTGGTATTTCAGCCATCCGCAAAGCAAGTACTTTGCCGTGGCCCAGATCCAGCGCGATCAGGTCGAAGACTACGCGCAGCGTAAGGGGATGAAGATCGGTGACGTAGAGCGCTGGCTGGCCCCGAATCTGGGATACGATGCAGATTAATTTTCAGCCAGCAGGCTGAAAGAGACAGGGGAACAACGTGTCTATCGAAGAACTGTTAAAGCTGCACCCGGTGATCGCAGCGGTAAAAGATAATGAGAGCCTGCAGATCGCGGTCAAGTCGAACTGCCAGATCATCTCGGTGCTGTACGGCAATATCTGTAATATTGGGCGCATCGTGCAGCAGGTGAAGGAGGCTGGCAAATACGCTTTTGTGCATGTTGATTTGCTGGAAGGCAGCTCCAACAAGGAGATCGTGATTAATTTCCTGAAAATCGTCACGGCGGCGGATGGCATTATCAGCACCAAGGCCTCGATGGTGAAGGCGGCGCGTCAGCAAGGCTTCTACACCATTCACCGGCTGTTTATCATGGACTCGATTTCCTTCCACAATATCGACAAGCAGGTGGCGCAATCGACGCCGGACTGCATCGAAATCCTGCCGGGTTGCATGCCTAAGGTGCTCGGTTGGGTGGCAGAAAAGATCGACTTGCCGATTATTGCCGGTGGCTTGGTGTGTGATGAGGATGATGCGCAAACCGCGCTGAATGCCGGGGCCATCGCCGTTGCCACCACCAATCACGACGTATGGAAGTTGAAATTGTAATGATAAGGGCACCGAAGGCCGGTGCCCCTGCCAGTTAGTCGACCAACGGACTGAGTGCCTGTAGCAGCGGGTCCAGATGTTGGTTTACCCGTTGATACACCTGCTGATTCAACTGATTGTAGAACCGATGATTAGCCATATTCGGTGTAAAACTGTCCCCCATTCGTACCAGCTTCTGCGCGGCCTGTTCGTAATCGGTAAAGACGTTCACCGCCATCCCGGCGTTGATGGCACAGCCCACCGCTGCCGAACCTTTCATCACGTTACGGCTGGTGGGGATGCCAAACACGTCGGCAAAGATCTGCATAAACAGATCGCTGTTGGCCCCGCCGCCGGAAATAATCAGGTGCTTGAACGGGGTTTTCAGCTCCAGCGCCATCTTGTCCATATGGTTTTTCATGGTGAAGGCGATGCCCTCCAGCACCGAACGGTACATATGGGCACGGGTATGGCGGCCATCGAAGCCAATCATGGCCCCTTTACGGAATTCCGCTTCTGACGGTGGTGCCCAGTCATGTACGGTGATCAGGCCTTCACAACCCGCAGGAACGCGCTCTGCTTCCTGATTCAGTAACTCCTCAATGCTGGTTCCGGCGTCATGGGCATCCGACAGTGCGGCCGCGCCAAACTGATCGCGGAACCAACTGATGGTCCACATGCCACGGCGCACGCCCATGCACTCATACAGGTAACGCCCAGGGATCGAAGCCTGGAACGGCCAGAAGTTTTGCGCGTCCTTCACGTTGGCATGGCCGTGTACCATGGCACCGATATAGGTACCGAGGGAAATCAGCGCGACGCCTTCATCCAGTGAACCGGCACCTAGTGCTTCCACCGCTTTGTCATGTGCGGTAGCCACCACCGGAATACCTGCGGGGATGCCAAGCTGCTGCGCTACCTGCTGGGTGATATGGCCGAGGATTTCACCGGGTTTCACCACGTCCAGTACCATGTCGCGCGTCAGGTTGCAGCTTTGCCAGGCGGCGGGATCGGTGCTCCAATCGAGGCTGTCATTGTCCATCGGCCACCAACCGATGTAGTTGGCACAGGTGTCTTTGAACTCACCGGTCAGGCGATGGGTGATGTAACCCGAGGTGGTCGTCACATAACGTACGCCCTGATAGGCATCGATATATTCGTAAGGTTTGTTCAGGCGCTTATCCATCCAGTTGATTACCGGATAGGCCAGCTCACCATTGTCCTTCAGCAGCACCCGGCAACAGCGGACGATGCAAATGCCCATCGCCAGAATGTCCTGCGGCTTGCCACCACGTTCGCCAAAACGCTGCATGGCGCGGCGGAAAGCCACCTTAAGTGAATCCCATAGATCGTCGTCCGGGTGTTCTGCCAGCAGCGGGGCTGGGATATCCATCTTGCGTAACTGCTGTTTCCCTTCGCAAATGGCGTTGCCGTCCAGATCAAAAATCACCACTTTGGCGCTCTGGGTGCCCACGTCCACACCCATCAGGTACTTGCTCTTCATGTCGCAACTCCTTGAGATAATTAATCGGTGACCGGCTGTGTTGTTGTGTTTTTGGCGCCGGCGCGCTTGATGTTGTTAAACAGCAGGAAGGTGAACACCACGACCAGGCAGGTTGCCCCTAACCCCATCAGCCACATATTGTGATAAGCCTCGGCGGCGGGCAGCGTGTCCTGCCAATGGCCGATAACCGGGTAAACAAACACGTCGGGCAGGAAGCCGATCACCGAGCAGATCCCCACGGTGGTGCCCATAATGTATTTTGGCGTCCTGGCTTCGCCGATACAGGCAAAGTACAGCCCACGTGACGCGTAGCAGGTGAAGGCCAGCAACAGGATCAGGCCAATCCCCACGGCGACCGAGGTCGGGTTCTGGTTGGTGATCAGCAAGACGGCCAGGGTGGCCAGGCTGACTAACGCCAGTAACTGAATAGCTCGCGTGGGTGATTTCAGCCGGGTGTAAGTGGTGATGATCCCACCGAGTGGCCCGCACATGGCCCGGAAGATTTTGTTGATCACAATCCCCATATAGCTGGCGGCGACCAGGGTCATACCGTACATTTCGGTCAGGTAGTTGGTGGAGTAGCTGAGGATGGCGTAGATGGTATAGACGCCAAAGATAATCATGCTGCAATACCAGGTGGTGCTGATTTTGAGCACCGAGAGAATATCCCCCAGGCTGAATTTATGCGGTTTTTCGCTCTCGTCACTGGTGACAAAGCCGTCTGTAACAAAGAACCAGCAGAGAATGCCCAACAGGATATATACGCCGCTGTAGATCAGGATCACCGCCTTCAGGCTGTTGGGGTTTTCCGGCGCGAACAGCGAGAAGATCCACATGGTGAATACGGCCAGGGCCATCACACCCACGCCGCGTAGCCCCTCCATCCAACCCATGATTTTGCCCTGCTCTTCATGGTTGCCGAGCAGCGAGGCCGCCTTGATCGAAACCGACCACAACAGCAGGATAGTGGTGATCGCGAAGGCGACCTGGATCAGGATCATCACCCAGAACGGTGGATAGACTGCCATCAGCAACCCCAGCAGGCCAGTGGCGATCATCGCGAAAGTCATCATCTTTCTATGAGAGAACTTATCGGCAACGATCCCGCTAGGGGCATACAGAATAATCGCGGTGATGCCGAAAGTACTCATAATCAAGCCGATCTCGGTATTGGAGAACCCCATAAACTTGGCCATCGGGATTTGGTAAATATAACGCAGATAGGCGAGATCGAAACTTACTCCGCCGCTGATACTTATTATTGCCAGCGTTAACCAACGGTGGGAATTATTTTTTTCCATGGTGAAGTTCCGCATAAATACACCCATTAATGATTAATGTTTGGAGTGACTCCCTTCTTTTAACCGTTATTGGGTACATCGCGTTAAACAAAAAAAGAGAAAAGCAAGCTTCCCGCAGTGCAGGAAGTTACTTTTCTCTTCGTCTCTTTCAGTAACTGCGGTAATAAATAGCACGGCAACCTATAATTCATCTGTGAGAGTTATCACAAAACCGAAGTAGGGAACATTAGACGGGATCTGATTGCATAGTAATTCACCGAGTTAGTGCGAAATAAATAAGTTTTAATATCAATCCGACCTGGCAAGAAATGAAACTGTGATAGGCATCACGGAATAGCCTTGACCCTATGTGTTACTTTTTTTGCCAGTTACTAGAGATGAAGAGAAAAGTAACTTCTCTGCCAAGCGCAGGGAGGTTGCTTTTCTCTTTTTTTTGCGTTTTTTCCAGACCAAGGGGCAAAATCATGTCAATAAACGCGTTAAATGAGTTCTCGTTAGATTTCTTCTCGCTAAAAGGCAAAACCGCCATCGTCACCGGTGGCAACAGCGGTCTGGGGCAGGCATTTGCCATGGCGTTGGCCAAAGCCGGTGCCAACCTGTTCATCCCAAGCTTTATCATGGATAAGGGCGAAACCCGCGAAATGATTGAGCGGCAAGGGGTGAAGGTTGAGTTTATGCAGGTGGACATTACTGAGAAAGGCGCGCCTGCCAGAGTGATTGCCCAGTGTCTGGAGACCTTCGGTTCGGTGGATATCTTGGTGAACAACGCCGGTATCTGTAAGCTGAATAAGGTACTGGATTTCGGCCGCGAAGACTGGGATCCGATGATCGATATTAACCTGACCGCAGCCTTTGAATTGAGCTATGAAGCAGCAAAAATCATGATCCCGAAAAAACAGGGGAAAATCATTAATATCTGTTCCCTGTTCTCTTATTTGGGCGGCCAATGGTCACCGGCGTACTCGGCCACTAAACATGCGTTGGCCGGTTTTACCAAGGCCTATTGCGATGAATTAGGGCAATACAATATTCAGGTTAATGGTATTGCGCCAGGCTATTATGCGACAGATATTACGATCGAAACGCGTAAAAACCCAGAAACCAATAAGCGCGTTCTTGACCATATTCCGGCTAATCGTTGGGGTGAAACGCAGGATCTGATGGGCGCGATGGTATTTTTAGCCAGTCGAGCCTCTGATTATGTTAATGGTCATTTGTTAGTTGTCGATGGCGGTTATTTGGTTCGCTAAATTAATGGGTGGTTCCTTTTAATTTTACTTAAGCCGATTTTATCTATTCTTAATTTAGGAAGGGTTATTTATGTCTCTGTCCCGTGAAGAAATTGTCGTTCAGTTAAAAGAACTTGTTGGCCCAGAGCGGGTGATTACTGACGAAAAAGTGCTGCAGAAAAACAGCGTAGACCGTTTCCGCAAATATGCCGATATTCATGGCGTGTTTACCCAGCCGCTGCCTGCCGCCGTGGTGAAATTGGCCGACACCCAGCAGGTGTCCGATGTGCTGGCGTTCATGAATAAGCACGGCATTACTGGCGTACCGCGCACCGGGGCTTCGGCCACCGAGGGCGGGTTGGAAACGGTAGTGAAGAATTCCGTGGTGCTGGATGGCTCGGGAATGAATAAGGTCATCAACATTGATATCCGTAATATGCAGGCCACGGCGCAGTGCGGCGTACCGCTGGAAGTGCTGGAAAATCAATTGCGTGCCCAGGGTTATACGACCGGCCACTCTCCGCAATCCAAGCCGTTGGCCCAGATGGGAGGCCTGGTGGCAACACGTAGTATCGGTCAGTTCTCTACGCTGTACGGCGCGATTGAAGACATGGTGGTTGGGCTGGAAGCGGTGTTCCCGAACGGCAACATCACCCGCATTAAAAACGTACCGCGCCGTGCCGCTGGCCCGGATATCCGCCACGTGATTATCGGTAACGAAGGGGCGCTGTGTTTTATCACCGAAGTGACGGTGAAAATCTTCAAATACATGCCGGAAAACAACCTGTTCTACGGTTACATCCTCGATAACATGGCAACCGGTTTCGACATCCTGCGGGAAGTGATGGTCGAAGGCTATCGCCCTTCCATTGCCCGCTTGTATGACGCGGAAGACGGGACCCAGCATTTTACCCACTTTGCCGAAGGCAAATGCGTGCTGATCTTTATGGCCGAAGGGGCAAAAGGGATCGCGCAGGCGACCGGCGCGGGGATTGATGAGATCGTTAAACGCTATCCGGAATGTAAAAAGGTCGACAGCAAGCTGATTGAAACCTGGTTCAACAATCTGAACTGGGGCCCGGAAAAAGTGGCGGCAGAACGTGTACAGATCATGAAGACCAACAATATGGGCTTCACCACCGAGGTTTCCGGCGACTGGGGCTGCATCAATGCGATTTACGAGAATGTGATCCGCCGCATCCGCGATGAGTTCCCACATGCCGGTGATATCACTATGCTGGGCGGCCACTCGTCACACAGCTATATCAACGGCACCAATATGTACTTTGTGTACGACTACAACGTGGTGGACTGCAAGCCGGAAGAAGAGATCGACAAGTATCACAATCCACTGAATAAAATCATCGTGGAGGAGACCATCAAGCAGGGTGGTTCGATGGTGCATCACCACGGTATAGGTAAGCACCGTGTGCACTGGACCAAGGATGAACACGGCAGTGCCTACTATATCCTCAAGGCGCTGAAAGAGGTGTACGACCCGAATGGCATCATGAATACCGGCACCATTTATCCGATTGAAAAATAATGTTCCTGTCTGGCCCGGCTTGCCGGGCCTTTTGCGCTGGAATAGGGGGTAACGATGACAACACGGCTGCCTCGGCAAGTGCGCATGGATGATATTCCGCTCAACGCTTTTCACTACAAAATGGCAGGGCTGACCTTTGGCGCACATCTCACCGATGGCTATGTACTGGGCGTGATAGGCTTTGCGCTGGCCCAGCTCAAGCCGCAGATGGGGCTTACGCCGTTTTGGGAAGGAATGATCGGCAGCTCGGCGCTGATTGGGCTGTTCCTTGGCAGCCTGGTATTGGGTTGGGTTTCCGACCATATTGGCCGTCAGAAAATTTTCAGCTTCAGTTTTGTCATCATTACGTTGGCTTCCGTGATGCAATTTTTCGCCACTACGCCGGAACAGCTGTTCTGGCTACGGGTATTGGTCGGGATCGGGCTAGGGGGCGATTACGCCGTAGGCCATACCATGCTGGCCGAGTTTGCTCCGCGTAAACATCGCGGCATCCTGCTGGGATCCTTTAGCGTGATCTGGACGTTAGGCTACGTCGCCGCTGGCTTTGCTGGCCATTTCCTTGCCGATCTGGGGCCGGAGTCTTGGCGCTGGCTGTTGGCTTCAAGCGCCGTGCCTGCGTTGATGATTATGCTTTTACGCATCGGTACGCCAGAGTCGCCACGCTGGCTGATGCGCAAAGGGAGGATCGCCGAGGCTCATCTGGTAGTGCTGCGCTGTTTTGGCCCGCAGGTGATCCTCAATGACGAAATCCCGGTAGAAACCGCACGCCATATGCACACCTTATTTTCACCGCGTTACTGGCGGCGTACCGCGTTCAACAGCCTGTTCTTTGTCTGCCTGGTGATCCCTTATTTCGCCATCTATACCTTCCTCCCCTCGATCCTGACCACCCTGGGGCAGAACCAAAGCTTTGCGACCGATTTGCTGCTTAATGGCTTGCTGATGGTGGGGGCGGTGATGGGAATTGCCCTTACCCAATGGTTGCCGCGCCGTCGCTTCCTGATCGGCGCGTTCTGGATCCTGGCTGTCAGCCTGGGGGCATTGGCCTTTGTGCCTCCGGGTCAGGGAGCCATGTTAATGCTGTTTGCTCTGTTTACGCTGACGATTTCGGCGGTCAGTAACCTGGTCGGGGTATTCCCGGCGGAAAGCTTCCCGACCGATATTCGTTCACTGGGGGTCGGTTTTGCCACCTCGATGAGCAGGCTCGGCTCGGCCATCGGCACCGCTTTGCTGCCGCTGTCGATGCTTTCACTGGGTCTGCAAGGCACCATGCTGATCCTGACTGGCGTATTGGTGCTGGGGGCGGTGGTCTCGATCATGTGGGCGCCGGAAACCAAGGATATGACGCTGGTGGGCGCCTCCTCGGTAAAGCCGTTAATCGCCCACTGACAGGAGAAACGGATGAATCTGCTGTTGGCGATTAAGGTCGCACCGGATCTGGGCATGTTGGCAAAAAGCGATTGGCAACCCGATGGGCGGTTGCAGATTGATACCCACTTTGCCCGACGTCTGTTAAGCGGCTATGACGAAAGTGCGGCGGAAATGGCGCTGATGCTGCGTGATGAGAGGGAACTTAATCTGAGCGTCGTGACGGTGGCCGATGCTATGGCCGAACCGGCGCTGAAGCAACTGATGGCGCTGGAATACCAGCAGGCGGTACGCATTGAACCTCCTGCAGAGTGGGATCTACGTTTTAACCCTGCAACGGTTGCCGCCCTGATCGCGGCCTATCAGCAGCATATGGGATCCCAACAGGTGATCGTCATGGGCGCGCAAAGCCTGGAAGGGCAAAATAGCCAAACGCCTTTGCTGTTGGCAGAGCGCCTTGGCTGGCCTTGTATCACCGGCGTTTGCCAATTAGCTGCGGCAGAAGAAGTGGGGGCCTTAAGGGTTACCCGGCAAACCGCTTACGGGCAGGAGGTGATGACGGTGATGCCTCCTTTGGTGCTGGTGGTGGGGAACTCGCAACAGGCGAGTGCATTACGTGTTCCTACGTTGCAGCAGAAGCTGGCGGCGGGTAAACGGCAGATCCAACGTCTGTCACCTGCCGAGCTGGCGATGACCGAACAGCTTGCCGGTGATGTGCGGCTGTGTGGTTTAAGCTATCTGGAGCATCGTCGCGCCGGGATAGTGATTGAGGGGGACAGCGTGGAGCAGAAAGTGCAGCGGTTGTGCCGGGATTATCTCGGTGAAAGGTGGCCATGATGAATATTGCACTGATATTGGATGCAGATGCCCCTAACTTTGCTACGCAGGCCAGTCAGATTAATCAGTTCTTGCGGCTGAGCGAGCTTACTGCAGAGAGCCTGGAGCTGTGGTTATTCAGCAACGGGGTACCGCAGAGTCTGCCACGCCTGGACGGTGAGGTAGCACAAATACGTTGGGTTAGCGCTCCCCGGCTGGCAGAGACGCGATTAGCGGTATTGGAGCAGATGCGGCAAGCTTTCACACCCCGATTACTGCTGTTTGCTGGAGATGAAGGCGGCGAGTTGGCCACGCGACTGGCCTGCCGGAGTGGTGGTTCTGCCTGTTGTGCGGTAGAACAGGCACAAATTAACGGCAGCGAATGCCGGGTAACCAAAGCCGTCTATGGCAACCATCTCACCGCCGAGCTGGCGATGATGCGGGAGCCTTGGTGCCTGGGCGTGGCCCGCAGCGGAGCGGTAAGCATGGAAATAGTGCCAGGCCCGGTGGCAGCCGAACGCTTTGAGCCAGCCAATATACCTGATGCCGAGTGGATACTGGCTTCGGCGTGTTCACCACAGCCCGCAGCGTCACCGCTGAGCCAGGCGCGCTTCGTGCTGGCCATCGGGGAAGGGGTTGGCAGTGCCCAGCAGGTTGTCCAGATGCAACAGTTAGCTACCAACATGGGCGCAGAGTTGGCCGCCAGTAGGCCGGTAGTGATGAACGCCTGGTGCGAGATGGATCGCTTACTGGGCATGTCCGGTGCCATCATTGCCCCAGAGGTGTGTATTGCTGCCGGGATTTCCGGTGCTCCGGCGTTCGCCATCGGTATTCGCCATAGCAAGCTGATTGTGGCGATCAACCAGGATCCACAGGCGGCTATTTTTGCCCAGGCAGACGTAGGGATTGTTGGGGACATGCACGAGGTGCTAGAGGCTCTGGCCCACGCCCTTTAACCGAAGCGGAACTCAATCCCGTTGCCTGCCTGCGGATAGCGCCAACGGGTAATGGTTTCTTCCCCACACAGCAGGCGGCAGGTGCCGCATTCCAGGCAACCCTGTACGTCGAAACGCAGGCTGCCGTCCGGCTGGAACTGGTACAGCCCGGCGGGGCAGGCGATCACCAAACGCATCAGCATCGTCCGATCCTGTGCATCGGCCAGGATGATGTGTGGATTGGCGTGATCCCCCTGATAATGGTTGTGGCTGAGATCGGGCTGGTTCATAGGCTGCGCATTCCATTGACGGTATCTTTCAGTAATTGCTTCAGGCCGATGCGGCGCGCGTGGCGCCATAGTAGCTTGCGCAACGGCGTAGGGGCATTTCCATTGACCTCAAACATCTCTTGCAGCACGTCGGCAGCCAACTGCGGGTAACGGCTAAACCAATGGGGCGACTGCAACATCATCTCCGGCAGACGCCGATACTGCTGGATCAGCGCCCAGAGCGAACTTTGTTGTAACCGCAGGGGGTAATGCTGCAACTCTTGCCCGGCAATCAAGGTTTCCGCTGCCGCCTGTGCCGATAGCATCGCCAGATCCATACCCCGCACGGTATGCCCGGTATTAATACATAACCTCGCGGCATCGCCGACCAGCAGATAGCCAGGACCAAACAGCGGTGGCATGCTTTCCACCCCGCCTTCGGGGATCAGATGGGCGCTGTATTCCCGTAACTCGGTATTTTTCAGCAATGGCCGCACGGCAGGGTGTTGTTTGAACTGTTGCAACATCTGCGGCAGGGCGATTTTACTCTCAGTGAGGCTGGAAAGATTACATACTACGCCGAGCGACAGGCTATCGCGGTTGGTGTACAGGAAACCACCGCCGACTTTCCCCTGCGTGGGCTGGCCAGCGAACAGCCAGGCGCAACCTTGGTTATCCTCCAGTGCGAAACGATCTTCCAACCGCTCGCGCGGCAGTGCCAACACCTCTTTCACGCCGATCGCCATCGTTGCTGCTGGTGGCTTTGGCTGCAATCCGGCATGCTCACCAAGCAGCGTATTGGCCCCTTCTGCCAGGATCACCGTATTGGCGTATAACGCTTCACCCGCCGCCATAACGCCGACCACCCGGCCTTGCTGCACGATCAGCTCATCGACCAAGGCACCGGTCAGGCATTGTGCCCCGGCGGCTTCCGCCTGTGCCATCAGCCAGGGATCGAAACGGGCGCGCAGCAGGCTGTAGGAACAGGGCAAGGTATGGCGATAATCTAGCGTCACCGCGCTATTGCCGCTCACCATTGAGAGCCTTTCCTGGGTGATCTGGCGTTCCAGAGGGGCGGTAGCGGCAAAATTTGGCAGCAGATTGGTCAAAACATGGGTGTATAACCTGCCACCGCTAACGTTTTTACTGCCCGCCTGAGTACCCCGTTCCAGTAACAAAGTATTGATGCCCGCGCGTGCCAACAACAGCGCCGCGGTGCAGCCCGCAACGCCGCTGCCAACGATAATGGCTGCAAAACCAGGATGTTCCATCAGCTCTGTTTACCAAGGGTTGAAGTGTGACGATTAGAATAACACTCGTGTGCCAGAGTTCATTGATATTGCACAGTTTTTGCGCGCCCGTGGCCGATTTTCACCCGAGGGAAGCCAAATTAGGCTACAATTGGAAACTGTTATATTCCGGGTAGTTGCATGATTTCGCTGTTGCATTGATTGATAATGCATGGTGCGCTCTCCCTCTAGAGTATTCCTTCTTGATAGCAATAAGCGATTTGCCGCTGTCCTGCTTAACTGGCGTCTGGCAGGCGGGATAGCCTGTGGTGCCTGCCGGGCGTCAATGGAGCGAGCCTTCCGTGTTGACCCTTCTTAATCTGCTTTCCGCCATTGCGATGCTGGTGTGGGGAACCCATATCGTCCGGACCGGCATCATGCGGGTCTATGGTGCCAATCTGCGCCAGGTTCTGAGCAGCAGCATAGAGAAAAAGCCGCTGGCCTTTGTGGCAGGGATCGGTGTAACCGCGTTGGTGCAAAGCAGCAATGCGACGGCGTTGCTGGTTTCTTCTTTTGTGGCGCAAGGGCTGGTGGGCCTTGGGCCTGCGCTGGTGATTATGCTGGGGGCCGATGTTGGCACGGCGATCATGGCGCGGGTGCTGACGTTCAATCTCTCCTGGCTTTCGCCGCTGCTGATTTTTGTCGGCGTGATTTTATTCCTCAGCCGTAAGCAAACCCGCGTAGGCCAGATGGGGCGCGTCGCCATTGGTCTTGGCCTGATTGTATTGGCGCTGGAACTGATTGTGGCCGCCGCTACGCCGATCACTCAGGGCTATGGCGTCAAAGTGATCTTCTCGTCGCTGACCGGCGATGTCATGCTTGATGCGTTGATCGGCGCCCTGTTTGCCATTATCAGTTATTCCAGCCTGGCAGCTGTACTGTTGACCGCGACGTTGACAGCCTCGGGAGTGATTTCTCTACAGGTGGCGCTGTGCCTGGTGATTGGTGCCAACCTGGGCAGCGGCCTGTTGGTGATGTTGAACACCAGCGGCCAGAATGCCGCAGGCCGTCGCGTGGCGCTGGGTAGCCTGTTGTTCAAACTGCTGGGTAGTGCGCTGGTGCTGCCGTTTGTTTCCCTGATTGCGCACGGCATTGAGCGGTTGCCTGGTAATACAGAAGAGTTGGTGATCTATTTCCACATGTTCTACAACCTGGTGCGTTGTCTGCTACAGGTGCCGTTGTCAGGGCCGATGGCGCGCCTGTGCGAAACGTGGATTGTCGATGCTCCGACAGAGGATCCCCGTTTGCGGCCACGCCACCTCGACGTCAGCGCGCTGGATACGCCAAGTTTGGCACTGGCCAATGCGGCGCGGGAAACCCTGCGGATGGGGGATGTGATAGAGCATATGATGATCCTGCACCACGAGGTATTGCATGGTAAGCGCATCCAGGCCAAAGAAGTTCGTCGTCTGGACGATGACGTTCACGTGCTATACACCGCGATCAAACTTTACCTGGCGCAGATCCAGAAGGAAGACCTGGGAGAGGCGGATTCGCGCCGCTGGGCGGAGATCATCGAAATGGCCCTCAACCTGGAGCAGGCTGGCGACATCATCGAACGTATGGCTAGTGATGTGGCGGATCAATCGCATGGCGCGCGCAGTTCGTTCTCCGCCGAAGGTCTGGCTGAACTGGACCAATTGCATGAAAAGTTGACTGACAATCTGCGCCTTAGCCTATCGGTATTCCTCTCTGGGGATATCACCAGCGCCAAGCGGTTACGCCGTTCCAAACACCGTTTCCGTATTCTGGATCGTCGCTATGCCCATGCGCACGTCGATCGTCTGCATCAGCAAAACGTGCAAAGTATTGAAACCAGTTCGCTGCACCTGGCCCTGTTGGGGGATATGAAGCGGCTTAACTCGCTGTTCTGCGCGGTTGCTTATAACGCGCTGGATCAAGATGAGAAAGATGACGACCGTGATTGGGAGGAAAGCCCTAGAACGCCGTAATGAATGAAGAACAATACCTGCGTAGGGGCGCTGCACATGCCGCGCCCCTTATGAACCTATTTGCTGTTAATCCACTTTCTTGATCGGGTGGCCAGACCAATAGCCTGCCAGCAGTGAACCGGACAGATTGTGCCAAACCGAGAACAGCGCACCCGGTAGTGCGGCCAGCGGTGAGAAGTAAATCTTGCCCAGCGTTGCCGCCAGACCGGAGTTTTGCATACCGACTTCAATAGCCAGCGTACGGCAGGTAGATTCGTCGAAGCCGAGCATTTTTCCTCCCCAGTAGCCCCCGAGCAGCCCGATCCCGTTGTGCAGGATCACCGCAATAATCACCACAAACCCGACCGAAGCAATATGGCTCTGGCTACCCGCGACCACCGCACTGATGATAGCCACAATACACACCATCGACAGGGCTGGCAGATAGGGCTCAACCCGCTTGACGGTTTTGGTAAAGCTGTGGTGGACGATCAGGCCCAGCCCAATAGGGATCACCACGATCTGCAGAATGCTGAATAACATCCCCATGATATCCACGCTGATCTCGGCATCGACATACAGGCGTGTCAGCAACGGTGTGGCAAAGACACCAACCAGAGTCGAAACGGCGGAAATAGTCACCGACAGGGCAACATCGCCTTTAGCCAGATAGATCATCACGTTGGAGGCAGTGCCGCTGGCTACGCTGCCAACGAGTACCATACCGGCGGAGAGATCCGGCGGCATACGGAACAGCATCGCCAGCAGCCAGGCGGCCAGCGGCATAATCAGGTAATGCAGGAAGATCCCCGCCGCTACCGGGCCGGGGCGCGACAGCACGCGCTTGAAGTCATCCAGGCGCAGGGTGACGCCCATGGCAAACATGATCAGCATCAGCAGCGTACTGACGTAAGGGCTGATACCGGCAAAGGTCGACGGGGTGTAATAGGCCGCAATAGACAGCAGCACGGCCCATAATGGGAATAAGCGTGTGATTTTTGCCAGCATGAGAGAGGTTATCCTTTGCCAATATTGAACGGGTGTGGTGGTGGGCCCAGTTTGCTGAGCCTCTGTAGATTCAGTTAAGGCCAATCAATTTCCCTTCACCCCAGCCTTCTCCCGATATGGCGTCCAGGGATGCCTATTGAACTGTGGTGGGGAGAGGGGGCGAGTCCGGAGCTACAGGTAGGTACAGATATTAACCTGTGGCACGTTCAGTCCCCTCTCCCTGTGGGAGAGGGTTAGGGTGAGGGGCTTACTCAAACAGATTGTGATGCAGCGTTTGTACCACGCGCTCCGCATCATCACCCGGTACCAGGAAGCACAGGTTATAGCTGCTGGCTCCGTAACAGATCATGCGGATATTGAACGGATCCAGCACGCCGAACACCTCTTTACCGACGCCGCAAGCTTGGGAGAGCTTGTTGCCGATCAGGGCGACCAGCGCCAGATTTTCTTCCACTTCTACCCGGCACAGCGAGGACAATTCGGTAAGTAGGGAGGTGGTTAACAGACTGCCGCCGGTGGTGGTGGAACCGGTGGTATCCATGGTTAATGCCACGCTGACTTCGGAAGTGGTGATCAGATCGACCGAGATATTATGCCGGGCCAGAATGTTGAACACTGCGGCCAGGAAGCCGCGTGCATGCAACATGTTCAGGCTGTGCAGCGTCAGTAGGGTTTGCTTGCGACGTAAGGCCAGCGCGCGGAACAGCGGCGGGTTTTCCGTGGTATTGCACACCAGCGTGCCACCCGCGGCAGGATCTTTGCTTGAGCCGACGAAGACCGGGATGTTGCTGCGCACGGCAGGTAGCAGAGTGGCCGGGTGCAGCACTTTGGCACCGAAGGTGGCCATTTCCGCCGCCTCTTCAAAGGCAATTTTATCGATACGTTTGGCGGCAGACACCACGCGTGGGTCGGTGGTATAAATACCCGGAACATCAGTCCAGATATCCACGCGGCTGACGTTTAACGCTTCACCCAGCAGGGCCGCAGTAAAGTCACTGCCGCCACGGCCCAGCGTAGTGGTGCGGCCTTTGGGTTCGCAGCCGATAAAGCCCTGGGTGATCACCAACGCCTGTTGCAGGCGCGGCTTCAATAGGGTTTGAGCCAACTCGGTCAGCGCAGCGCTATCCGGTACGGCGCGGCCGAAATGGTCGTCGGTACGCATCACTTTACGCACATCGAACCATTCTGCCTGAACCTTACGGTCGCGCAGAATTTCTACAAACAGCAGGGTCGACATCAGTTCGCCATGGCTGACCAGTTCATCGGTCAGTGCGGCAGAAGTGGCCAGCGCAGCGGCTTCCGACAGCGTGGTGATATTTCCCAGCATGCGGTCGATTTCTTCGCGGATCACCATCGGGTTATCGAGGCGATCGAGAATGGCGTATTGAATGCGGCGGATTTCGGCCAGCTGTTCGTAGCGCTTGTCGGCGTCGCAACCCTCAGCCAGGGCTACCAACAGGTTGGTGATACCGGCAGAGGCGGACAAAACCACCAGGCGAACTTCAGGATTAGAAAGTACCACGTCGGCGCTGCGGTTCATCGCTTCGAAATCGGCCACGCTGGTGCCGCCGAATTTGGCTACTACGGTTGCGTTTTGGGGTGCTGCTTGAGTCATGTAAAACCTCGTGTCAGGGACGCCATTCAAATTGGCATTTAATTTCCATAAGCCTTGGCACAAGGGAAGAGCGGTAAACAGGGAGCAGGCGTAGAGGTTGAGGCTACGATACACCCAGAAGCGCCCCACCTTGCTGACTGCTCATACGGAGCAGCCCATGGTGACAACTCAGGGGATTCAGCCCCTGTAGCCGACGTGATGATTGCCGTAAGCATCTCGCCTCGGCGTCGCTCCCCCTCCTGTGCCGTCATCGGATAATGGCTCCTCTGACACTCTACCTGGGCGACGCGCCTCTTCTGGCTTGCACAATGGATATGCAAGTAGGCTGTTAGGAATAACGGGTTTATTGGCTACTGTCAACGGGTAGACGCTGAGGGATTTTCATCTGCGCTCTGGAAGAAGCAGAGCGACCGAATATTGCGGACTGCGCATGAAGAGAAAAGCATGATGAGAAGGACGTTTCAGCGTCGTGATAACAGGCTGTTAGGTGAAATATCAGCAGATTGTTGTGGAAAGGTAAAAATGGAGTGCGGCGGCCTGAGAGTTAACGCCTATCGCAAGAAAAGAGATCATAATCACAGTCGAACAGGCTACAATCGGTCCATTACCTCATATTCATTCTCAAGCATAAGAGCGCCGCTATGAAAAATATCAATCCTAGTCAAACCGCTGCTTGGCAAGCCCTGCAGCAACATTTCGAACAAATCAAAGACGTCCAGATCCGTGACCTGTTTGCTCAGGATAGTGAGCGTTTCTCCAAGTTCTCTGCCACTTTCAACGATCAGATGCTGGTGGATTACTCCAAAAACCGCATCACCGCAGAAACCCTGGAGAAGCTGCAGGCACTGGCGAAAGAAACCGACCTGCAAAGCGCGATCAAATCGATGTTCTCCGGTGAGAAAATCAACCGTACTGAAGATCGCGCCGTGCTGCATGTTGCCCTGCGTAACCGCAGTAACACGCCAATCATTGTTGATGGCAAGGACGTGATGCCGGAAGTCAATGCGGTGCTGGCGAAGATGAAACAGTTCTGCGACCGTGTCATCGGTGGTGACTGGAAAGGTTATACCGGTAAACCGATTACCGACGTGGTCAACATCGGCATCGGCGGCTCAGACCTCGGCCCTTATATGGCAACCGAAGCGCTACGCCCGTATAAAAACCACCTGAACATGCACTTTGTTTCCAACGTAGACGGCACCCATATTGCCGAAACGCTAAAACCGTTGGATCCGGCGACGACCCTGTTCCTGGTGGCGTCTAAAACCTTCACGACCCAGGAAACCATGACTAACGCCCTCAGCGCGCGCGACTGGTTCCTGAGCACTGCTGGCGATCAGCAGCACGTCGCGAAACACTTCGCCGCGCTGTCTACCAATGGTAAAGCGGTAGCCGAGTTTGGTATCGACACTGACAATATGTTCGAATTCTGGGACTGGGTGGGTGGCCGTTACTCTCTGTGGTCGGCAATCGGCCTGTCTATCGCGCTGTCTCTGGGCTTTGAAAACTTCGAGCAGCTGCTGAGCGGCGCGCATGAGATGGACAAACACTTTGCCCAGACGCCTGCTGAGCAAAACCTGCCGGTGCTGTTGGCGCTGATCGGTATCTGGTACAACAATTTCTTCGGCGCAGAAACCGAAGCGATCCTGCCGTACGACCAGTATATGCACCGTTTTGCCGCTTATTTCCAACAGGGCAACATGGAGTCAAACGGCAAATACGTTGACCGTAACGGCAACCCGGTAGATTACCAGACCGGCCCGATTATCTGGGGTGAACCAGGCACCAACGGCCAACATGCGTTCTATCAACTGATCCATCAGGGGACCAAACTGGTGCCTTGTGACTTTATCGCTCCGGCCATCAGCCATAATCCACTGAGCGACCACCACGCGAAACTGCTGTCGAACTTCTTCGCACAGACGGAAGCGCTGGCGTTTGGCAAGTCACTGGACGTGGTTGAGGAAGAGTTCGCCGCACAGGGTAAAACGCCGGAAGAGGTCAAGCACGTTGCTCCATTCAAAGTGTTTGAAGGCAACCGTCCAACCAACTCCATCCTGCTGCGCGAAATCACTCCGTTCAGCCTGGGTAGCCTGATTGCCCTGTACGAGCACAAGATCTTCACCCAAGGCGCGATCCTCAACATCTTCACCTTCGACCAATGGGGCGTAGAGCTGGGTAAACAGCTGGCTAACCGTATTCTGCCGGAACTGGCGGGTAAAGAAGCGGTGACCAGCCACGACACCTCAACCAACGGCTTGATCAATCGCTTTAAAGCCTGGCGTTAAGTTGCTCTGAATTGCAGCCAATAAAAAACCCGCCGCGGCGGGTTTTTTGACATCTGCAGGGATTACAGATTGATCGGTACTGCCAGGCTGACACCGGCACCCACGTCATCGGCGGTGCTGTTGTTGTTATCGGTGTACCACAGGCTGGTATCAAATTTCACTTGTGAAGCGAAGTTATAACCCCAACCCAACTGAATGCCTTTCAGCGTGTCAGATTTCGGGAATGCCTGGTTAATGCTCTGGTTCAGCGGGTTCACCTTGGCATACACCAGGCGAGTGCTCCAGCGCTGGCCATCGTCCAGCACCAGCTCGACACGGCCGGACAGCATTTGCCCGTCACCGCCCATAGCGTGACCCAGCGGGTAACCCTGCTGGTAGTAGCCGTCTTTATAGGTATGATGTGTATAAACATAACCCTTACGGCTCATATCGGCGCGAGTATCAGCCCCTTCGATATACCAGTTGATAACGGTTGGGCCCCACTCTGGGTGACCTTCCAGGCCGAGCAGGTAGGTGTTTTGTGATGGCAGGTAGCCGGCCTCATCTTCCCCCACCAACTGGCCATACAGGCTGACCGGCATACCGATCAATGGCTGCATTTTCAGCTTGAAGTCGAAACCGGCAAGCTGGTTGCCCGGATCGTTACCTTGGCCGGAGTCGTCGTTATCGCGGCCAGCAAAGGCGTCCCAGAATGAGCTGAAGGACTGCGGACGACCATCGCCACCCCACTGCATAATGCGTGAGGCACCCAGTTCCAGGAAGTCGGTTGGCATCATGGTCAGACGGCCACCGATCAGTTTGGTGTTAGGTACTGCGGTATATTGTGACAGTTGACCTGCGGTGATCTGATATTGCCAACGACCAATCCAGGACAGCCAAGGCGTTTCAAACGGGGATTGATCGGCACGTTGCAACATAAAGCCAGCCACCGGGCGTGCCGCGTCGGAACGGATCAGGCTGCCGTCATAGCCAGGGCCCCACCATTGAGAGACCTCACCGAATGACAGCCACTGGTTCCACACTTTGATGGCACCGTATGAGCCGTTCAGGTTGAATTTGGAACCATCAGAGACGCGCTGATCGCCTTCCACGGCACCTTGCAGGCGCACGTCCCAGAACTCACCGTTGGCACCGGCGCCGATGGTCAGGCTGCTGTCGGCATAGTGACTTTGGCCGAAGCCCTGCGGCGTGCCCGGTTTGTCGGTAGAGGTATAACCGGTGACGGTAATATTGGCTTTTAAGTCACCCACCCGGCGTTGTACGCGGTCAATGACGGTTTTTTCTGTGTTGGTCACCGGCTTGGCTTGCGCCAGCACCGAGTTGATCTCTTCCTGACTTAGCGGCCAGGTAGACAGGCTGACGTTAATCACACCGCGATCGGATAACCAGGCGAGGTCATTGCGCAGATCGTTATCAGGAGTCACCAGTCCGCCGGCGTAGCTGGCAAACGAACAGGTGAAAAGGCCTGCCGCGACCAGTGCGTGGAGTTTAGCTCGCATGAAAGTTCCTTTCTAGATTACGGGAATTTGGAGGCATAATGCCTGAGATTACGCCCATGATAGAGGACATTTCAATTTGCTACAAATATATACAAGCGTAATCAATTCACATAACTGATTGAAAATAGGGTGATTCGCCTGAAGATAAACCCTCAGGGCAACTTTAGGAAAAAGCCCATTAGGCATTTTCTGCACTAATAACTGGCCGAACGACGGGAGAAGTCATGGCAAAAACATCACGATCATTGATGATCGCCAAAGGGTTACAGCGGGTACTGAACGTAGGGTTGCTGCTGTTGGCGGCGATTCTGGTAGTTTTTTTGGTCAAAGAAACCTTTCATTTGGCGAAAGTATTATTCGTCAGCAACGAGGAGTCTTCTTCGTATCAGCTGATTGAAGGGATTGTGATTTATTTCCTCTACTTCGAATTTATCGCCTTGATTGTTAAATACTTTGAGTCGGGTTATCACTTCCCGCTACGCTACTTTATCTATATTGGCATTACCGCGATTATTCGTTTGATCATCGTTGATCATGAAAACCCTTTCGACACGCTGGTGTATTCCGGCGCCATATTATTACTGGTAGTGACCTTGTATCTGGCCAACACCGATCGGCTGAAGCGGGAGTAAAAATAAAAATGGCGGCCCAGCGAAGGCCGCCAAAGACACAGTTCATAGAGAGAAGCAAAGTACATCAAACGTATTGCAGTGGCATAAATTAACCTTTCACCCCTCCCGCCGTCAGGCCACCGACCAACCAGCGCTGTGCCAGCAGGAATACGGCGGTGATCGGAATGGCGGACAGCACAGCGGCGGCGGCAAAGTCACCCCACAGGTAGTTCTGTGGATTGAGGTATTGCTGCATACCCACGGCCAGCGTGTAGCTGTTCACGTCACGTAACAACAGTGAAGCCACTGGCACCTCGGTGATCGCCGCGATAAACGACAGAATAAACACCACCGCCAGGATCGGAACTGAAAGGGGCAGCAGCACCAGGCGGAACGCTTGCCAAGGCGTGGCTCCGTCCAGGGCGGCGGCTTCTTCCAACGAGTTATCGATGGTTTCGAAGTAGCCTTTAATGGTCCAGACGTGCAGCGCAATACCGCCCATATAGGCGAATATCACACCGCCATGGGTATTGAGGCCGATAAACGGAATGTACTGCCCCAGGCGATCGAACAGGGCGTACAGCGCGACCAAAGACAGCACCGCCGGGAACATCTGGAAGATCAGCATGCTTTTCAGCAGGGTGCTTTTGCCACGAAAACGCATACGGGCAAAGGCGTAGGCACAGGTGGTAGAGAGCGTCACTATTCCCACGGCGGTGATTGCCGCGACCTTAACCGAGTTCCACAGCCATAACAGCACTGGGAAAGGCGGTGGGGTGATACTGCCATCCGCCTGGGTGACGCTCATCCCCAGCGCCAGCCGCCAGTGGTCCCAGGAGATCTGATCCGGGATCAGACTGCCGGTGGCAAAGTTACCGGAGCGTAGCGAAATCGCCACTACCATCAGCAACGGGAACATGATCAGGGCAATAAAGCTCAGCATCAGAATATGGGTGATCCACAGGCGTACGCGCTGGGATTTGGGTTGCACCATGGCCATTGTCGTTCTCCCTTAGTCAAAGTTCATCTTGCTGGCTTTCAGGTTCAGGATCGCCAGTGCGCCAACCAACAGGAAAATCAGCGTGGCAATGGCCGCCGCCAGCCCGAAGTCCTGACCCCCACCGCCTTCAAACGCGATGCGATAGGTGTAGCTCACCAACAGATCGGTATAGCCGGCCGGTGTGGTGGTGCCGATCATGTCTGGCCCGCCGCGGGTCAGCAGTTGGATCAGCACGAAGTTGTTAAAGTTGAAGGCAAAGCTGGCAATCATCAGCGGCGTCAACGGCTTGATCAGCAATGGCAGGGTGATACGGAAGAAATTCTGCATCGGGCTGGCGCCGTCCATTGCCGAGGCTTCATACAGATCGTCGGGAATGGCTTTCAGCAGGCCCATGCACAGGATCATCATGTACGGATAACCCAGCCAGGTATTGACGACCAGGATCATGCTTTTGGCGGTGAGCGGATCGGTAAACCAGGCCGGTTTAATGCCGAACAGCGCGTTGAGCATCAGGTTGATTTCACCGAAGCTCTGGTTAAATAACCCTTTGAAAATCAGAATGGAAATAAACGAAGGCACCGCGTAAGGCAGGATCAGCAACACCCGATACACCGCTTTGCCTTTCAGCGCCTCCCACTGCACCACGCAGGCCAGCACCATGCCTACGGCCACGGTGAGGATCACGGTCATCACCGAGAAAATAATGGTCCAGACAAAGATGGAGATAAACGGCTTCTGGATGCCTTCATCGTTGAGCACCCGTAAGAAGTTTTTCCAGCCGATGGTGACGGTATAACCCGGGCTGAGGGTGTCGGTGGCCCAATTACCCTCGGCGTTGATGGCCTGATAAAAACCGATATCCGGGTTAGGGCGATACTGTACCTGTGTCTGGTTATCGGTCAGCGTGCCGTCTTTGCCTAGCGTGTATAACGGGCTGGTGCCGGAGAACTGGCGCAGGGAACTCATGCGCAGCTCGCCACCTTCCGGCAGGATGGCGACAAGCTGGCTCAGCGTCTGGCGATTCTGGGTGATCACGCGCAGCGTAGCACGCTCACCGGTAGGCTCTGCACTTTCTACCGCCAATTTCAATGTTTGTGGCTCGGTGGCGTTGAGGCTGAACGGTTCGGAAATCAGTAACTGGCCGCTGTCCGGATGAGTTAATTGCAGACGCCACTGTTGGTTTTCTGCCGGATACAGCCCAAAGGTGAAGGTTTTACCGGTCTGGAACTGGCGTTGCATCAATACCGACTGAGCGCGTTCAAAGGTCAGTTGGTTGGTGCTGCTGTAGTTGGTAAAGGCGATAGCGATGGTACAGATCAGCGGGAACAGGACGAACAGCCCCATCCCGGCGACGCCTGGATAGACATAGCGCCAGGCATAGGCACGGCGGTTGGCAAACACGTAGAGCCCGGCACTGACCAGCACCAGCGTCAGGATGGCGAACAGATATTCTCCCTGTGCATACATCACCACAATCAGATAGCAGGTCACCAGGCTGAACAGGCCGACAATCAGCCATTTCAGTAGGTCACTTTGCCACCACTTCGATTTTTTTCGCGCGGGTGTTCCGGCGTGAGCAAGTTGCATAGGGCTTTCCTTTCAGGTGTTACCGCGAGAGGCCAACGGCCTCTCACACAGCAGGGCAAAGGCGGGCATCACAGCCCGCCAATGGCCAGGGTATTACTTGGTGATACGGGTATGAGCATCTTCCAGTGCGGCTTTCACCGTCTGGCGGCCAGTGATGGCGTTGATCACGGCGCTACGCATCGCATACCAGAAGGTACTCATCTGCGGGATGTTTGGCATGATTTCGCCGTTTTGCGAGTTCTGCATGGTGGCGGCAATCTTCGGATCTTTTGCCAACTGTTCCTGGAACGATTTCAGCGCCACGGCACCCAACGGTTTGTCTTTGTTAACGTCAGCCAGGCCCTGATCGGTGATCAGGTAGTTCTCCAGGAACTCGGTCGCCAGCTCTTTGTTCGGGCTGGCGGCGTTGATGCCCGCGGTCAGCACGCCAACGAACGGCTTGGACGGCTTGCCCTGGAAGGTTGGCAGCAGCGTGACGCCATAGTTGATTTTGCTTTGCTCGATGTTGGTCCAGGCCCAAGGCCCGTTGATGGTCATCGCCGTCTGGCCCTTGTTGAAAGCGGCTTCGGCAATCGAGTAATCGGTATCGGCGTTGATGTGCTTGTTCTTCACCAGATCGACGATGAACTGCAGGCCAGCCTGTGAACCGGCGTTGGCTACGCCCACGTCTTTGATGTTGTATTTGCCATCTTCAAACTTGAAGGCATAACCGCCATTGGCGGCAATGACTGGCCAGGTGAAGTAGGGTTCTTGCAGGTTCCACATGATGGCGCTTTTGCCTTTGGCGCGCAGCTCTTTATCCAACGCCGGGATCTCTTCCCAGGTTTTTGGCGCTTCTTTGATCAGGTCTTTGTTATAAATCAGCGACAGGGCTTCCACCGCGATCGGGTAACCGATCAGCTTGCCGTCAAAGCGTACCGCATCCCAGGTGAACGGATAGATTTTTTCCTGGAAGGCTTTGGAAGGGTGGATTTCTGCCAACAGGCCCGATTGCGCGTAGCCCCCGAAACGGTCGTGAGCCCAGAAGATGATGTCCGGACCGTCACCGGTAGCGGCAACCTGCGGGAACTTCTCTTCCAGTTTGTCCGGATGTTCAATGGTCACTTTGATACCGGTGTCTTTCTCAAACTTTTTACCCACCTCGGCCAGGCCGTTATAGCCTTTATCGCCGTTGATCCAGATAACCAGTTTGCCTTCTTCTATTTTGGCGAAAGCGGAGGAGGAGAGCACCAGCGTTGTTAATGCTGAAAGCGCAAGCCGGCGTACGGTTGTTGTCATTGTGCGATTCATAAATCCAATCCTTCTGTGGGGACTGCGGTAAGGAGAGCGGTTACGCGCTAATAGTGGGTCACAACCCGCTGTGTTCTCATCCTCCCCCCGTCTACGCCCCATGCCTGAGTAGTGTGATCCAGCTAGCAAACCGCCCTATTCTGTGGTGTCGGACACGAAAAGACAGGGCTATTTTTGCAAGGAAGATCACAGATTTGCCTTATGCCGGGAACTTTCGCCGCGCATCGTCGTTCTCTCATCCTCCCATCTCCTCCCCCATGAAAAATCCTGTTACGGATGATTACCCCTTCTTGCCGTTACCCCACTATTGGCAACATTGATTTTTACCGCCTAACGCTGCAGGAACCCGGACCTATGTCACCAGTGCGTACCGCCACTCACCCCACGCTGTACCGGATCCATCCGGTCAGTTTCCGCGATGGAAACGGCGATGGTGTGGGCGACATGCACGGCATGATGGCGGCGCTGCCCTATCTGAAAGCACTGGCGGTGGACGGGCTGTTATTGCCGCAGGCGTTATCGCCAGAGGCTGGAGCGGAAGTCGCCGGGCACGGGCTGGCACTTTGGCACAGTGAAGGCTCTCAGCGTATCTGCCGCAGTGCCGTTCCCGAACAGCACTATGTCCGCAGCGCGTTGGCGCTGGAAGTGGTGCCGTTCAGCTGCGAAAAGCTGGTGGAGGTGTTGCATACCCATCGTCACCAACTGGGCGAAAAAGTCTGGAGCACCGGCGAAATCGATCAGCCGCGAGTGGTCAGCCATTGGGGGCAAGGCGATCTGCGTTCTGCACAGGCTTTCCTGACCCTGTTGGCATTACTGCCCGCACCTATCTGCTTGTATCAGGGCGAAGAGCTGGGCTTGCCACACGCGGCGGATCTGCAAGAACCGCAGGGGGCACAAACCCCGATGCCTTGGCATGAAGCGCCGGAGCAGGTCACCGCAGGAGAGATCCATTGGTATCAACAGGTGGCGATAGAACACCGTGCGCTGGCCATCAGCCGCCAGCAACACGACCACCATTCAACCTTACGTTACTGCCAGGCCCTGTTGGCTCTGCGTCAGCACCCGGTGATCCAATGTGGTGTTCTGAACCAGATCAGCCAGGAAAATGGCGTTATTCGCTTACTTATTACCCATCAGGATCAATGCCTTGAAGCGCTGATCAACCTACAGCCTTATACTCAGCCGGCTGCACCGGCTGAGGCGACCAAGCCTATGGCATGGCAGTACGGTGCGCAGCAAGAGGGTCATCAATGGGTCTTGGCGGGCTTCGGTTCCGCCATCTTCACACGAAATGTTAACTGCGAAAGCAGGGGAGTAACGCATGGCTAGTGTCACACTGCGCAGCGTTTATAAGGCCTTCGGCGAGGTCGTGATTTCCAAAGACGTCAATCTGACTATCGATGACGGCGAGTTTGTGGTGTTTGTCGGGCCATCCGGCTGCGGTAAATCAACGCTGCTGCGCATGATCGCCGGGCTTGAGGATATTACCTCTGGCGATCTGTTCATCGGTGAGAAACGGATGAATGAGGTGCCGCCTTCCGAGCGCGGTATCGGCATGGTGTTCCAGTCTTACGCGCTGTATCCGCATCTGTCCGTGGCCGACAACATGTCGTTTGGCCTGAAGCTGGCCGGGGCTAAAAAAGCGGAAATCAATCAGCGGGTTAATCAGGTGTCTGAAGTGCTGCAATTAGCGCATTTGCTGGACCGACGCCCAAAAGCCCTGTCCGGTGGGCAGCGTCAGCGTGTGGCGATTGGCCGTACGCTGGTGGCTGAGCCGGATGTGTTCCTGCTGGACGAACCGCTTTCCAACCTGGATGCCGCACTGCGGGTGCAGATGCGCATTGAGATCTCACGTCTGCACAAGCGGCTGCAGCGCACCATGATTTACGTCACTCACGATCAGGTCGAAGCGATGACGCTGGCCGACAAAATCGTGGTGCTGGACGCCGGGCGTGTAGCCCAGATCGGTAAGCCGCTGGAACTCTATCACTACCCGGCCAACCGCTTTGTCGCGGGCTTTATCGGCTCGCCAAAAATGAATTTCCTGCCGGTGAAAGTGACCGGTGTGGAAGCACTGCGGGTACAGATCGAACTGCCGATGCCCAATCGCCAATTGGTATGGCTGCCGGTTGAGGGAGAGGGCATTGAGGTTGGGGCCAACCTGTCGTTGGGGATCCGCCCAGAACATCTGTTACCGAGTTCCGAGTCTGAAGTGACATTGATGGGTGAAGTACAGGTGGTGGAGCAGCTCGGCAACGAGACGCAAATCCATATCCAAATTCCGGCAATTCGTCAAAACCTGGTTTACCGCCAGAACGACGTGGTGCTGGTAGAAGAAGGTGCAACATTCGCCATCGGCCTGCCGCCACACCGTTGCCACCTGTTCCGCGAGGACGGGACGGCGTGTAAACGGCTGCATCAGGAACCGGGTGTTTAAAGCATCAAGGTCTGTATAACAGGAGAATAATGATGACTACTCTGCGCAAACTTCCTCTGACTCTGGCTGTCGCCGCCGGTGTCTTATCCTCATCAGCGATGGCGGTGGATTTCCACGGCTACGCACGTTCCGGTATCGGTTGGACCGGGAGCGGCGGTGAGCAACAGTGTTTCCAGACCACCGGTGCCAGCAGTAAGTACCGTCTGGGTAACGAATGTGAAACCTATGCGGAACTGAAACTGGGCCAGGAAGTGTGGAAAGAGGGCGACAAGAGCTTCTACTTCGACACCAACGTGGCCTATTCCGTGTCGCAACAGTCTGATTGGGAATCGACCAATCCGGCCTTCCGTGAAGTGAACGTGCAGGGTAAAAACCTGATCGACGCGTTGCCAGGTGCCAACATGTGGGCCGGTAAGCGCTTCTATCAACGTCATGACGTCCATATGATCGACTTCTACTACTGGGACATCTCAGGTCCTGGTGCCGGTCTGGAAAATATCGACCTGGGCTTCGGCAAGCTGTCTGCTGCCGTGACCCGTAACACCGAATCCGGTGGTTCCTTAGGTTATATCGACAATCAACGTGACGAGCGTCCAACCGTCAACGATACCTACGACCTGCGTTTGGCTGGCCTTGAGCTGAATCCTGGCGGTACGTTGGAACTGGGTGTGGATTATGGCCGTGCCAATGAGCAAGACGGTTACCACCTGGTCGACGGGGCAAGCAAAGACGGTTGGATGTTTACCGCGGAACATACCCAGAGCATCCTGGGCGGCTTCAACAAATTCACGGTACAGTACGCCACCGATTCCATGACTGCGCAGAACAACGGCCGCAGCCAAGGTTCTTCCATTGATAACAACGGCAAGATGATCCGCGTGCTGGATCACGGTGCCATCGACTTCAACGATGATTGGGCAATGATGTATGTTGCCATGTATCAGGACGTTAACCGCGACAATGACAACGGCACCACCTGGTACACCGTGGGCGTGCGCCCAATGTACAAATGGACGCCAATCATGAGCACCTTGATGGAAGTTGGCTACGACAACGTGAAGTCTCAACGTACTGGCGATCGCAACGGCCAATACAAAGTCACCTTGGCACAACAGTGGCAAGCGGGTAACAGCATCTGGTCACGTCCGGCGATCCGTGTCTTCGCGACCTACGCCAACTGGGATGAGAAGTGGGGCTACGCAAACAACGATTCCGGTGCGGGCTACAACGCAGGTACGGCTTATAACGATACCAGCATGCATACCTTCAGCCGTGGTAAAGACAGCGAAGTCACCTTCGGTGCCCAGATGGAAATCTGGTGGTAATACTGGCTTGACGGGAGGGCGTCTGTACACCCTCCCTCTTACCGTTTAACCGGCAGTAGTGCGCTTGCCTGCCCGCTGCCGGGATACACGCTCAAAGCGAGAGGGTATAACAATGAAAAAAAATCTACTGTCACTCTGCCTGTCTCTGGCGTTGACCGTCGGCGCACCGCTGGCGACCTATGCCGATACTCCGGCCAACGTTTCTGTCGCACCGGCCATCAGTGCCACTACCCTGCAAAGTTTGCCTTGGCAGCCGTTGGTACCGCCGGTGACCCAGGATGTCCAACTCAATAATGTCAGCCCACAGATCAACCAAGGCCAGATCCAAGGAGCCGTTGCTGCATTTGCGCTGCCGGCCGATCGGGGATCGCTGGAAATCCAACTGAGCAGTCTGGCCAATAAAAACTCAATCTATGCCCCAAGCGTATTGGTGCTGGATGAACATATGCGCCCGGCGGCCTATTATCCGAGCAGCTATTTCGCTTACCAGCCACCGGGCGTGATGTCTGCCGATCGGTTGGAGGGCACATTGAAACTGACCCCTGCGCTGGGGCAAAAACAGATCTATCTGTTGGTGTACACCACCCAGCAGGATCTGGCTAAAACCACCATCCTGACCAACCCGGCCAAAGCCTACGCCCAAGGGGTGGGTAACGCGGTACCGGACATCCCGGATCCGATCGCCAGCCACAGCACTGGCGGCACGTTGAAGCTGAAGGTGACGGCAGAACAAGGGGCCAGCAACATCATGATTGGCATGCTGCAATCGGCTCCGGCAACGCCACCGGTCGTGGTGGGTGCCACCGCTCCGGCAGTTGCGGCTCCAGCACCGGTTGCCAGCGCACCGGCAGAACCGATGCTCAATGACACCGAGGCTTACTTCAATAACGGCATCAAACAGGCGGTCAAGGCGGGCGATATCGATAAGGCGCTGAAACTGATGAATGAGGCCGAAAAACTGGGTTCCACCACCGCTCGTGAAACGTTTATTGGCAGCGTGAAAGGCAAGGGGTAATCCCCCACGCTACCGATGCTGGCTTGATGATTGGTGCGTTTCGGCGCACCTTTTTTCATCTGCCCACCCGCGTTTCCCCACTGATACCGAGCAGAGGGGGACAGCGTGGCGCCAACAGTACGAACTCTCTCGCGTTATGACATCTTCCACTACGACAGCCTGCCGTTTACCCCCTGATAATGGGGGATGCGTTACGTCACGAATCTGCCTGCCGCTTTTGCATTTCTGCGTTACAATGGATTTCTGTTAACAGTTTGTATGGCTTGGCGCGGCACGCAGCCTCCGGCCTGGAGTAGCATAATGTCTGACATTAGGGAGCCTATCCTGCCGCCTATTGAGTGGCTGTCTGAACATTCCTCAATACCTGCCGCCGTTAGCGATTGGCTGATAGAGTTAGGTTCCATGACCCGCCGTTTTGAGCGCCATTGTGGCCGTGTGCAGGTAGAACCACAGCGTGAATGCTTCATCACTCGTGACCAGCTTGCCGAAGAGGCGGTTCATCTGCCACACAGCGAGCGCTATTGGCTGCGAGAGATCGTTTTACTGGGTGACGGCGAGCCTTGGCTGCTGGGGCGTACGGTGATCCCACAGGAAACACTGACCGGGCCGGATCTGGCACTGGTCGATCTGGGGACGTTGCCACTGGGCCGTTATCTGTTCAGCAGTGAAAGCCTGACTCGTGATTATATCCATGTTGGCCAGCAGAAGGATCTGTGGGCGCGGCGTTCTCGCCTCCGTCTGGCGGG
This sequence comes from Serratia sp. N21D137, assembly GCF_047530005.1. Classification (NCBI taxonomy): domain Bacteria; kingdom Pseudomonadati; phylum Pseudomonadota; class Gammaproteobacteria; order Enterobacterales; family Yersiniaceae; genus Serratia; species Serratia sp. N21D137. The sequence goes on along the minus strand of NZ_JBLJAJ010000010.1, from coordinate 111,451 downwards.
AAAACCATTGTTACTGACGGAACTGTTTCTACCGGCCTCTCCACTGTATGCGGTGGAAAAGGGCACTCCGGCATAATTAGGGGAGAAAGAACTTTGGAAGGGAGCGTGATTCAAAGCAAATGGCAGGCCTATTGCCATCTGATGCGCATCGATAAGCCGATTGGCACGCTATTGTTGCTGTGGCCCACCCTGTGGGCATTGTGGTTGGCAGGGGGGGGAGTTCCTTCGCCGTCGGTATTGCTGGTATTTGTGCTTGGCGTTTTCCTGATGCGTGCTGCGGGTTGCGTGGTGAATGACTATGCCGATCGCGCTTTCGATGGGCATGTGAAACGCACCGCAGGCCGCCCGATGCCGAGCGGCCGCGTCAGCGAAAAAGAGGCCAAGATCCTGTTTGTCTCGCTGGTGCTGGTTTCCTTTGCGCTGGTGCTGACGTTGAATGTGATGACCATCTGGCTGTCGCTGGCGGCTCTGGCGCTGGCCTGGGTTTACCCGTTTATGAAGCGGGTGACCAATTTGCCTCAGGTGGTGCTGGGGGCGGCGTTTGGCTGGTCGATCCCGATGGCCTATGCCGCTGTCAGCGAGTCGCTGCCACTGAGCTGCTGGTTGCTGTTTCTGGCCAATATCTGCTGGACGGTGGCTTACGATACCTTGTATGCCATGGTCGATCGTGATGACGATGTGAAGATTGGGATCAAATCCACCGCGGTGCTGTTTGGCCGCCATGACAAGCTGATTGTCGGGCTGTTGCAGTTTGCTACGCTGTTACTGATGTTGTGGGTAGGTTATCTGATGCAGTTAGGGGGCGCGTTTTACTGGTCGCTGTTGCTGGCCGGGGCGTTGTTTATCCATCAGCAAAAGCAGGTGGCTGGCCGCGATCGCGATGCCTGCTTCCGTGCCTTCCTGAATAACAACTACGTCGGCTTGGTGTTGTTCATCGGTATTGCGCTTAGCTACGTGTGATTTGCCCAACGCAAAAAGTAAAAAGGCATCCATTAACGGATGCCTTTTTCGTGGTAACTGGCCTGCAAGTTACTCGTCTTCTTTTACGACTTCAGCCGCCAGCGCTGGGGTATTGGTTTCTTCCGGCATGCTGACGCTTTCGATGGTCAGCTTGATTTCCGGGGTGATCAGATCGCTCAACATGGTGTAAACCTCCATGGTGTGCTCGCGGATCGCATCGCCAATATCATTGATAAAGCCTTCTTCACGCAGCGTCGCCACCAAGGTGGAGAACACCGCCTTATCGAAGAATTCCGGCGCGTTGATGCCGTGCAGCACCGACAAACGCTGGGCCATAATGCGGCTCTCTTTCTCCAGGGCACCCCGGTTGATACTTGGGTTGGCGCTGAGGATCGACATGGTGATGGCATAGCGTTGCAGGGTTTCACGCACCCCGGCGGCCAACAGCTGCAACGGACGGATGCGCGCAGGGTTCAGCACCAGCTCATCGCCTTTGCTACAAATCAGCTGCTGGCGTATCAACTCTTCGATCAGCGGTTGCAGCACTTCGGCTAGCTGTTCTTTGTCGTAACGCAGGAACAGCTCGGCCTTCAGCATCGGATAGATCAGGCTGACCTGACGCAACAGCTCAACGCGCGACACGCGGCGGTGATGCATCACGATAGAGGCGATCAACGAAGGCAGTACCAACATATGATGGATATTGTTGCGATAGTACGTCATCAGCACCGCTTGCTCGCGCGGCAGAATGATGATGTCGCCGATGTTGTCCTTCTCCACTTCAAACTTGTTCATGTTTAAAGCGTGATCCAGCAACTGGTCTGGCGTTTGCGCGGGTACGGTGGCGTCCGGTGCATACGGCACGTTACGCATTAACTGTAAGTAGCATTCCAACTGCTCAAGCAACTGCTCACGGGTCAGCGAACGTTGGCGTGAGGCCAACAGCGCGGTGGAACACAGGTTCATGGCGTTGGCGGCGGCAGCGTTGTTGATACGCACCATGATCTGAGCCGCCAGATCGTTGACCGCAGGCGTCAGCCAGCTTGGGCGCTGTGCTTCGATCGGGTCGATAGACTCACGCCAATGCGGGACGTTGTGGTTCAGGTACGTAGTCAACGGCAGCGGTTCACCAAAGTTTACGTAGCCCTGGCCGAGGTTGCGTAGCTTGCGCAAGCCACGCACCATTTGCAGCAGGCTCTCTTTCTCTTTGGTCGCGCCACGCAGCTCTTTGGCGTAAGTACCTACTTCCATCACGTGCTCGTAACCGATATAAATCGGCACCAGGGTGATCGGACGTGTACCGCCACGCAGCATGGCCTGGATGGTCATCGACAGGGTGCCGGTTTTCGGTTCCAGCAGGCGGCCGGTACGGGAACGCCCGCCTTCAACAAAGTATTCTACCGAGTAACCACGGGTGAACAGCTCACCGAGGTATTCACGAAACACGGTTGAATAGAGTTTGTTGCCCTTGAAGGTGCGGCGAATAAAGAATGCGCCCAGGCGACGGAAGATCGGCCCGGCAGGCCAGAAGTTCAGGTTAATACCCGCTGCGATATGCGGTGGCACCAGCCCTTGATGGTAGAGCACATAGGACAGCAGCAGATAGTCCATATGGCTACGGTGACACGGCACATAGACGATCTCGTGACCATCCTGCGCCAGCTGACGCACACGCTCGGCGTTGGTGACGTTGATACCCTGATACAGCCGGTTCCAGGTCCAGCTCAACACGCGGTCGGACAGGCGCACCGTTTCATAGGAGAAATCGGCGGCAATCTCTTCCATCAGCGCAATTGCGTTCTGCTGGGCCTTTTCGTGGGAGATCTTTTTGCTGCGCGCTTCATCTTCGATCGCTTTTTCAATCGCCTTGGAGGCCAGCAGCTTGTTGAACAGATCCTGACGGGCTGGCAGGCTTGGCCCAACGGCGGCCAGGCGCTGGCGTGCAAAGTGCATACGTGCGACACGGGCCAGTTTTTGCGCGATGGTCTTATCGGTGCCGTGCTCTGTCGCCATCCGGCGTAGCGACACGGTGTTGGAGAAACGGACAAAGCTGTCACGCCCCAGCCACAGTACAGCGAAGAACTTCTGTACGCCGTTTAGCAGGCGCAGGTGCGGCGTGCCGTGACCTTCGCGCCCAGGGGAGCGGCCAAACATCACCGATACCGGCAACATCTGAATATCGAGATCCGGGTTGCTGCGGTGCAGATCCAGATAATCGTGGAACAGTTTTACCGATTCTTCTTTGGGAGTGTAATAGCGGAATACGCGTGGGCCATAATGGATAAACACGTAGCTTGGCAGCACGGTGCCATCGATTTCCAACGGGTTAAGGGGATCGGGCAGATCTTGCGCCAGACACTGGGTGCGCAAGGTGAGTAAATCCGCCTTGGAATTATAAGGTAAAACATACAAAATCGGTCGTGAGGGATCCAACCCTAACTCCGTGACCGGATCTGTTGGGATAACCTTACTTCTTACCAACATTTTTAGTGGTAAGTTCAATATCTTATAATAGATTTTACGCCAACCTGACATGACAACGTGAAGCCTCTTGTTAGCAATTCGCCGCAAGCATACCAGAAACCGGGTAGCAGATCTGTGGCGTTGGGAAATCCACGGCCGTTCACGGCAATGGAAGTACATAGTTGAATTATACCTGATGGATATCAAATTGGCCGCTCTAGCGCACTCATGCGCTCGCGGCAATGGTACGACATAGCTAGGTGATTAAGGTATTCCAACCTTGCTGTATACTGCGCTGCGATAAAAATGTGATTGGGCTGGCAAATCTGTCTGGAACGTTGCGGCTGCAACACGACGGGTACATGATCCATCTTGGAGAAAGGCGTTCTTAACTATGGCAAATCAAGCAACTGGCCTGACGCGTATCATTAAAGCGGCAGGCTATTCCTATAAAGGTTTAACCGCTGCCTGGCAGAACGAAGCCGCATTCCGTCAGGAACTGGTGGCGACCGTGGTGGCTATCATCGTGGCGGTTTGGCTGGATGTGGGAGCGATAGCGCGCATCTTGTTGATCGGCTCGGTGCTGCTGGTGATGATTGTCGAAATCCTCAACAGTGCGATTGAGGCCGTTGTCGATCGCGTGGGGACGGAATATCACGAGCTTTCCGGGCGGGCCAAAGATATGGGCTCGGCGGCGGTATCGCTGGCAATCATTCTGGCGCTGTTCGTTTGGGCTTCGGTACTTTGGCAGCATTTGGCGTGAAAACCAGCGGGTATCGTTGCGATCACGCTCGCTACCTGCTGATTTTTATTTATTCTTCGGTTCCCAATCCAGACTTAGCTGTATATACTCACAGCAAGACTGTATAAACAAACAGGGGGCGGAATGAAAGCACTAACTACCAGACAGCAAGAGGTCTACGACCTGATTCGCGATCATATTTCGCAAACGGGCATGCCACCGACGCGTGCCGAGATCGCAATGCGCCTGGGGTTCCGCTCACCAAATGCTGCAGAAGAGCACTTGAAAGCACTGGCTCGCAAAGGCGTTATCGAGATCATCTCCGGTGCATCACGCGGTATCCGCTTGCTGATGGAAGATGAAGAGGGGTTACCTCTGGTGGGCCGTGTGGCTGCCGGTGAACCTCTGTTGGCTCAGCAGCACATTGAAGGGCACTATAAGGTGGACCCTTCACTGTTCAAGCCTAATGCCGATTTCCTGCTGCGCGTTAGCGGCATGTCGATGCGCGACATCGGCATCCTGGATGGCGATCTGCTGGCAGTGCATAAGACTCAAGACGTACGCAACGGCCAGGTCGTCGTCGCCCGCATTGAAGACGAGGTCACGGTCAAACGCCTGAAGAAACACGGTAACGTTGTCGAACTGCTGCCAGAAAACAGCGAATTCCAACCGATCGTGGTCGATCTGCGCCAGCAGAACTTCACCATCGAAGGCCTGGCGGTGGGTGTTATCCGCAACGGCGACTGGATCTAACCGTTTTACCTCGTATTACAGCCCTTTAAAACGGCAAACCTCGCCCCAACTCTGGGGCGATGTCATTTCTAAGCTACGCTAAAATCCATGCTTGTACGGGAACATATCGCCATGCGCCTGCTTTCTGCCTTCACCAGTGACACCGACAAAGCTCTGTGGCGTCTGGCGTTGCCGATGATCTTCTCCAATATTACCGTCCCCTTGCTTGGCCTGGTGGATACCGCCGTTATCGGTCATCTCGATAGCCCTAGCTACCTTGGCGGGGTCGCGGTGGGATCAATGGCCACCAGCTTCCTGTTTATGTTGTTGTTGTTCCTGCGTATGAGCACCACCGGGCTGACGGCGCAGGCGCTGGGTGCGCAAGATCCCTACCGGTTGGCTCGCGCATTTATGCAGCCGTTATTGTTGGCGCTGGTGGCCGGGCTGGCGATTGTGCTGTTGCGAGCCCCGTTGATCACCTTGGCGCTGACCATTGTGGGGGGCGATCGGGAAGTATTGGTTCAGGCCAGGCTATTTTTGGAGATCCGCTGGCTGAGTGCCCCGGCGGCGTTGGCCAATATGGTGTTGCTCGGTTGGTTGCTGGGAGTTCAATACGTGAGGGCGCCGGTGATCCTGTTGATTGTCGGTAACCTGCTGAACATCGTGCTGGATATCTGGCTGGTAATGGGGCTGGGTTGGAACGTGCAGGGGGCCGCGACTGCCACGGTGATTGCGGAGTACGCCACGCTGTTGCTGGGTTTGTGGTTAGCATGGCGGGTACTACGCATGCGGGGGATTTCGCTGGCAATGCTGCGAACCGCGTGGCGTGGGGATCTGCGCCGCCTGCTGGCACTTAACCGCGACATCATGCTGCGTTCGTTATTACTGCAACTGTGTTTCGCTTCGTTGACCATTCTGGGAGCCCGCATGGGCGGAGAGGTGGTGGCGGTGAATGCGGTGTTGATGAATCTGCTGACCTTTACCGCCTATGCTCTGGATGGTTTTGCCTACGCGGTGGAAGCCCATTCCGGCCACGCCTATGGTGCGCGGGACGGGCGGCAACTGCGTAAAGTATGGCGTGCCGCCTGTCGGCAGGCTTGCCTGGTTGCCTGTGGTTTTGCCGTTATTTATCTGTTCGCCGGGCAGCAGATTGTGGCGGGCTTAACCACGCTGCCGGAATTGCGTGCGCTGGCAAATCATTATCTGCCTTGGCAGGTAGTGCTGCCCCTGGTGGGGGTTTGGTGCTACCTGCTGGATGGCATGTTTATCGGCGCTACCCGTGGCGCAGAAATGCGTAACAGCATGGCGGTAGCCGCAGTGGGCTACGGGCTGACGTTGTTCACCCTGCCGGTATTGGGCAACCACGGTTTATGGCTGGCTCTGGCGGTATTCCTGGCACTGCGCGGGGCGGCTTTGGGCTGGGTATGGCATCGTCATAGCGTGCAGGGCACCTGGTTTTCATCCCCCCCATTAGCGATGGATAGGCCAGACTAGTTGATGATACGGGATGGATATTCACATTTAGTTACATGTGCTGAGGGCTGTTTTGGTTCGCTTGCTTACTGTTTTAACGGCGTTTTTTGCTATTAAGACTTTTTCTAACCCTATTTCATGCTGCTTTTCGGGCACTTTTCGTGATGGGTGACTATAGTTAATCACGTGGCTGGCGAATTAAGCCCGCGCTTAATTGGCAACGGACGCATTAGATAACCTTAAATTTGACTCAGTTAAGTCCAGCCAGATTTATCTAAAACTGACAACCAAGAGTAACGGAGAGATTATGAACAAAGATCAAGCCGACGGTAACTGGAAGCAGTTTAAAGGTAAAGTGAAGGAAAAATGGGGCAAGCTGACCGATGACGATATCACCGTGATCGAAGGGAAACGCGAACAGCTGGTCGGTAAAATCCAGGAACGCTATGGCTACCAGAAAGAGGCAGCCGAAAAAGAAGTCAAAGCCTGGGAAGAACACAGCAAGTATCGTTGGTAGCGCGATGAGCCGCTGAGTATTGCGGCGCTACGACACCATCCGGCCTGGCAGATTTCCCCCCTGCCACGGCCACGGGAACAAGGATGTACCCGCTCCCTCCTGCAACCCAATCCGCTTATTTTTTCTTTACCACAATGCTGTGGTCATGATCGCAATCGTGTTGGTTTTCACAATTTTCTACCACCACACAGGCAGAACACAGACCGTGGGCTTCCACTACGCTGTGGCGCAGCACAAACCCTGATTCTTGAGCCAGTTTCTGCAAGGTTTCTTCCACCCCTTCGGTAGTACGCTCCGTGACCTGTCCGCAGCGATCGCAGATAAACAGGGCGGAGGTATGCATTGGCTGTTCGAAGTGGTGGCACAGCACATAGCTGTTTGCCGATTCAACGCGGTGGATAAATCCCTGTTCCAGCAAGAAATCCAGTGCACGATAGACCGTAGGTGGCTTGGCCTGCGGCTCTGCCACACGCAGTAAATCCAGCAAATCGTAAGCGCTGATGGCGCCGGGTTGCTCAGCCATCAGGCGTAACACTTCCAGCCGTTGCGGGGTCAGTCGCACGTTGCGTTGCTGACAGAGTTGTTCAGCCTGCGCGAGCAGCTTTTCCTGGTTGGTTGAGTTCATGGCAATTATCCGGCTATGCAAAGAAGCCGATTTTATCATGTTTCAACGTAATCGCCGAGGGTTGCCCCGCTTTCCCTGGATAACGCAGCAAATCGGGCGATTTTGCGCAGCAAGACTAGGCACAATGAGATGTGGATCACGATTTGCCGCTTTATGTCATAGGCTCCACTCGGGCACGGCGGTATAACCCGTAAGGTGTCAAACCTTTCAGGAGCCTGGGATGTCAGAAAGAGAGAAATTGCTGCGTGGTGAGGTATATAACAGCCGTGATGATGAGCTGATTGCCATGTACCATCGGGCGAGGAGCCTGACTAAACAGCTCGCAGCGTTGGACTCACCTCAGTCTGAAGAGAAACAGCGTCTGTTGCGTGAGTTGTTTGCAGCATGGGGTGATGACAGCTGGATTGAATTACCGTTCTGGTGCGACTATGGCCAGCATATCAGCATTGGCAGGAATTGCTTTATCAACGTCAATGCGGTGTTTCTTGACTGCAACACCATCACCATTGGTGATAACACGCTGATTGGCCCAAACGCGCAAATCTACACGCCAAGCCACCCGCTCAAGGCCAGCGAGCGGTTTACCGGCAATGCCGATTTTCCGTTCCATACCTCAGCCAAGCCGGTGGTGATTGGCAGTAACGTCTGGATTGGCGGCAACGTGGTGATCCTGCCTGGCGTCACCATTGGTGATGGCACTACCATCGGCGCAGGCAGCGTGGTGACCGAGGATATTCCGGCTAACGTGTTGGCGCTTGGGCAGCCGTGTCGCGTGATCCGACAATTGGAATAGGGCCGAGAGAAAACGTTACCGCTCTGAGATCCTAATCAGAATGAACGACGGTTTCCCCAAGACCGTCGATTGCCGTTATAATAGCCATTTGCGGCATCGGCACAACGCGCTGATTGTCGAGTCCCGGACTTATCAGGTAGCCAGTAACTCAGCATGACGAAAGATATTAATAATACCCAATACGCCGCCAATCGTTTTTCCATTGCCCCTATGCTGGACTGGACCGATCGCCATTGCCGTTACTTCCATCGCCTGCTGAGTAAGGAAACGCTGCTGTACACCGAAATGGTGACCACCGGCGCGATCATCCACGGTAAAGGTGACTACCTGGCATACAGCGAGGAAGAGCACCCCGTGGCTTTGCAGCTAGGGGGCAGCGATCCGGCAGCACTGGCGCACTGTGCCAAACTGGCGGAACAGCGTGGCTATGACGAGATCAACCTTAATGTCGGTTGCCCGTCGGATCGGGTACAAAACGGCATGTTTGGTGCTTGTCTGATGGGGCAGGCGACCTTGGTGGCCGACTGTATCAAGGCGATGCGCGACGTGGTGTCGATCCCGGTGACGGTAAAAACCCGTATTGGCATTGATGATCAGGACAGCTATGAGTTCCTGTGCGATTTTATCTCTACCGTTGCCGGGCGTGGGGAATGCGATATGTTCACCATTCATGCCCGTAAAGCCTGGCTTTCCGGCCTGAGCCCGAAAGAAAACCGTGAAGTCCCTCCGTTGGACTATCCGCGTGTTTATCAGTTGAAACGTGACTTCCCGGCGTTGACCATTGCGATCAACGGCGGCGTGAAAACGCTGGAAGAAGCCCAACAGCACCTGCAGCATCTGGACGGTGTGATGATGGGGCGCGAGGCGTACCAAAATCCTGGCATTCTGGCGCGGGTGGACAGCGAGATTTTCGGCCGCCAGAGCGAGGTGATGGACAGCGTGGCGATTATCGAATCGCTGTATCCGTACATCGAGCGCGAGCTAGCGAACGGAACCTATCTGGGTCACATCACTCGCCATATTCTTGGCCTGTTCCAGGGCATTCCTGGCGCGCGGCAGTGGCGCCGCCATCTGAGTGAAAATGCCCATAAGCCAGGGGCCGATGTGCGCACCGTCGAACAGGCTTTGGCATTGGTGCGCTCACCTCGCACTGAAATGGCATAATCGGCAAAAAATTTGACTAAAAGTTGGTTTTTTTGACCAATGGCGCCACCGGTTGTGGCGCTATTTTTATATGATTTCAATAAGTTATCATTGACTTCAAGTTGGCACGTTTCTTGTAAAGAACAAGACAGACCTATTGTTTTGCCAAGGAGCAACCCATGTTAGAACTGTTCTTTCTGATCGGCTTTGTCGCCATGCTGCTGGTAACGGGTATTTCACTGCTGGGCGTGATGGCTGCGTTATTTGTGGCCGCGGCTTTTATGCTGCTGGGCGGGCTGTTTGCCATGGTGTTTAAACTGCTGCCGTGGCTGATCCTGGCGGTGGTTGGCGTGTGGATATACCGTTCTATGCAGAAACCACAGATACGGCGCTATTAATATTTTTTGCCGAAATATCAGTCAGTCACGCTGAAACTCACTAGGCAGATTGCTTGCCAGTGTGGCGGGGATCACAGCTTGATGTTTTAAATGCGAATGCGGCACATTAATCATATTTTTTACTTATCGAGGCTGCTAGGATGGCTCTGCAGCAGTGATGCTAATCATTTTCATCACCGCGAGAGCTGACAAGAGTGTTGCTTGAAGCAACCCCCATCTCTGGCGGACTCTGCTCTACCCCTACAAAGCGCTGTAAACTAGAAAGGGCCCCTTATGAGGCCCTTTCTTTTTGCTGCTACAGGCCAGGGATCAGCAGGCTGGAACCGCTGGTCTGGCGGCTTTCCAGGATCTGGTGTGCCCGCTGGGCATCTGCCAACGCAAACTTTTGTGTTTCCTTCACGTCAACGTTGATCGCACCACTGCCTATCAGCGAAAACAGCTCGTTACTGGCAAACTGCAATTCCTGGCGGTTGGTGATGTAACCGTTGAGTGAAGGGCGGGTGACGTACAGCGAGCCTTTCTGATTGAGTAACGCCAGATCGACGCCGGTAACCGGGCCGGAGGCATTACCAAAGCTCACCATCAGCCCGCGGCGCTTCAGGCTGTTCAAAGAGTCCTGCCAGGTACTTTGCCCTACGGAGTCATAGACCACGTTAACCTTTTCGCCGTTGGTCAGTTCAGCTACGCGCTGGGCAATGTTTTCCTGGCGATAATTGATGGTAGCCCAGGCTCCGGCACGCAAGGCAAGCTCTGCTTTTTCATCTGAACCCACGCTGCCGATCAGTTTGGCACCCAACGCTTTGGCCCACTGGCAGGCGATCAGTCCGACGCCCCCTGCGGCGGCATGGAACAGGAACACCTCTCCTGGCTTGATCTCATAGGTTTGTCGCAGCAGATAATGTACGGTCAACCCTTTGAGGAACGAGGCAGCACCCTGTTCGAAAGTGAGGTTATCCGGCAGGATAGCTATCTTTTCCAGCGGGACGTTGTGAACTTCGCTATAGGCACCCAGTGCGGACTGGGCATAAACCACGCGATCGCCCGGTTTGACCGCGCTGACACCTGCCCCGACCTTGATGACTACCCCAGCCGCTTCGGTACCTAACCCGCTAGGGAAGTTTGCCGGTGGGTACAGGCCGCTACGTACGTAGGTATCGATATAGTTGATACCGATCGCCTTGTTCTCGACCTGAACCTCCCCCGCAGCGGGATCGACAGGAGTAAAATCAACATACTGCAGCACTTCTGGGCCGCCGGTGGCGGAGAATTGGATGCGTTTTGACATGTCGCTACCTCGTTTAAATGGCTGTTTTCACCCTACGCTTATCGGCCCACACTATCTAGCTCGTTGCGCAGTGATTAATCCTTTTTTGCGCAGCGAATCATGACTGAAAATCACGTATACTCTTGCGTCAGCTACCCCCATTCGCAACTGAATAAAGAATAGGCTTCATGGCAGGCAAAAAACCAACCAACAAGACAAACACGTACGAACCCAGAGACCGCCAGATGGAAGGGCTGAAGATGCCGCCACATTCGCTGGAGGCGGAGCAGTCCGTGTTGGGCGGTTTGATGCTGGATAACGAACGCTGGGATAACGTGGCGGAGCGCGTGGTCGCCAACGACTTCTTCAGCCGTCCACACCGCCTGATCTTTACCGAAATGCAGCGTCTGCTGGAGATGAGCCGGCCCATCGACCTGATCACGCTGTCCGAATCGTTGGAACAGAGGGGCGATCTGGAAACGGTGGGCGGTTTTGCCTATCTGGCAGAATTATCGAAAAACACCCCAAGTGCGGCCAACATTGGTGCCTATGCCGACATCGTGCGTGAACGTGCGGTAGTTCGTGAAATGATCTCCGTCGCCAACGAAATCGCCGATGCGGGTTACGATCCGCAAGGGCGCAGTAGCGAAGATCTGCTCGATCTGGCGGAATCCCGGGTATTCCAGATCGCGGAAAACCGTGCCAGCAAAGATGAAGGCCCCAAAGGTATCGAACGTATTCTGGAAGATACCGTCGCCCGCATTGAACAGCTCTATCAGCAGCCGCACGACGGTGTTACCGGCGTAGACACCGGCTATCACGATCTCAACAAGAAAACCGCCGGTCTGCAAAAGTCTGACCTGATCATCGTCGCGGCCCGTCCGGCAATGGGTAAAACCACCTTCGCGATGAACCTGTGCGAACATGCCGCGATGACGCAGGATAAACCGGTGCTGATCTTCAGCCTGGAGATGCCCTGCAACCAGATTATGATGCGTATGCTGGCCTCGCTGTCGCGCGTGGATCAGACCCGTATCCGTACCGGCCAACTGGATGACGAGGATTGGGCGCGGATCTCGAGCACCATGGGGATCCTGCTGGAGAAGCGCAATATGTATATTGACGACTCCTCTGGCTTGACGCCTACCGAAGTACGCTCCCGCGCGCGGCGTATTTTCCGTGAACATGACGGGATCAGCCTGATCATGATCGACTACCTGCAGTTGATGCGCGTGCCGTCACTCTCCGACAACCGTACCTTGGAGATTGCTGAAATTTCCCGCTCGCTCAAAGCGTTGGCGAAAGAGCTGCAGGTGCCGGTGGTGGCACTGTCGCAGTTGAACCGTAGCCTGGAACAGCGCGCCGATAAGCGCCCGGTTAACTCCGACCTGCGTGAATCTGGCTCCATCGAGCAGGATGCCGACCTGATTATGTTCATCTACCGTGATGAGGTTTATCACGAGAACAGCGATCTGAAAGGGATTGCCGAAATTATTCTGGGTAAGCAGCGTAACGGCCCGATTGGTACCGTACGCCTGACCTTTAACGGCCAGTGGTCACGCTTCGATAACTATGCGGGGCCACAATATGATGACGAATAATCAGCTAAGGAATTGAAATGAAAGCGGCAACTGCTGTTATCGATCGCCGCGCCCTGCGACACAACCTGCAACAGATCCGTCGCCTGGCGCCGCAAAGCCGCCTGATTGCCGTGGTGAAAGCCAACGCCTATGGACATGGCCTGTTGGAAACGGCTCATACCTTGCAAGATGCCGACTGTTACGGCGTAGCGCGTATCGGCGAAGCATTGATGCTGCGTGCCGGTGGCATCGTTAAACCGATCCTGCTGCTGGAAGGTTTTTTCTGTGCTGAAGATTTGCCCGCGCTGGTGGCGAATAATATCGAAACCGCCGTTCACAGCATCGAACAGCTTGAAGCGCTGGAGCAGGTTGAACTGGCGCACCCGGTATCGGTATGGATGAAGCTCGATAGCGGTATGCATCGTCTGGGCGTGCGTCCGGAACAGGCAGAGGCGTTCTACCTGCGTTTGAGCGCCTGTCGCAACGTGGTTCAGCCTGTCAATATCATGAGCCACTTCAGCCGCGCCGACGAGCCCTTGGTGGATGCCACCGAAAAGCAAATCAGCTGCTTTGAGCATTTCGCCAACGATAAGCCGGGCCTGAAGTCGATCGCGGCTTCCGGTGGGATCTTGCTGTGGCCACAGGCTCATCGTGACTGGGTACGCCCGGGGATTATCCTGTATGGCGTATCCCCGTTGGAGGAACCCTACGCCGATCATTTTGGGCTGCAACCAGCCATGACGCTGAAATCCAGCCTGATCGCGGTGCGTGAGCATCGAGCTGGTGAACCGGTGGGCTACGGCGGGCTATGGGTGAGTGAACGAGATACCCGCCTGGGCGTAGTGGCGATGGGCTATGGCGACGGTTATCCACGCAGTGCGCCTTCTGGCACGCCGATATGGCTGAACGGACGTGAAGTACCGATCGTCGGCCGCGTCTCCATGGATATGATTTCCGTCGATCTGGGGCCGGATGCCAGCGATAAGGTGGGTGATGAAGTGGTTTTGTGGGGCAATGAGCTGCCGGTTGAACGGGTGGCTGCCTTTAGCGGCATCAGCGCTTATGAACTGATCACCAAGCTTACCCAGCGCGTCACGATGGAATATATAGGCGAGTAACTTCCCCAAGTCTCACACTACTGCGTAAGGGCGCCGCATGTGCGCCCGCTTAACGTATTAGGTGAGGAGGAGCTTTACTTCTTCACTGCCAGCCACTGGCCGATAATCTTCTGATACTCCCCGCTGGCCTTGCTCAAGTGCAGCCACTGATCGACATACAGCTTCCAACTCATATCATCACGCGGCAACATATAGGCCTTCTCACCGTACTGCATCGGCTTATCCGGGTTCACCGCACACAGCTTGGGATAACGTTTCTGCTGGTACAGGGCTTCGGAGGCATCGGTGATCATCACGTCGGCCTTGCGATCCACCAACTGCTGGAAAATGCCCATATTATCGTGGGACAGCGTCAGGTTGGCCTTGGGCAGATGAGCACGGACAAAGGCTTCGTTAGTGCCACCGGCAGGCTCGATCAGCCGCACCGCAGGTTTGTTAATCTGCTCAATGGTGCGGTATTTTTTCACGTCGGTACAACGTACCAGCGGGATCTTGCCGTCGGTATCAAGCCGCTCGGCAAAAAACACCTGCTTCTGGCGTTCCAGCGTCACTGAGATCCCCCCCATGGCGATATCACATTTCCCGGCCACGAAGTCAGGCGTCAGGGTTTTCCAGGTGGTTTTTACCCATTTCACTTTGGCCCCCAGACTGTTGGCCAGCGACTCGGCCATAGCGATATCAATGCCTTCGTAGCTGCCATCCTCTTTCAGGAAGGTGTAGGGCTTGTAATCGCCGGTGGTACAGACCGTCAGCGTTTTTTGCTGCAATACCTTGTCCAGATTGGATTGTGCGTTGGTGCTCCCGGTGGCGACCAGCAAGGCGAGAGGCAATAGTTTTTTCATCAAATTTCCTTTTCATGTCGACAAATACATTTGTGGTTTTATGCGCGGTTTTGCCGTTAATTGTTGTTGGTTTGCGTAATTTGGCCGTTTTTTATGCCATTTCTGAGCAAGGAAGCTGGCTTTGCTGCTATGTCTCTCACAACCCGCCAGCACCGATGGTTGCAAGGCTAAAAAAGCTGCTAGTCTGTAGCGTCAATATTTATTAACACATTTTACAGGTGGCTATGTACAACATTGACGATTTTGATATGAAAATCCTGACGCTGTTACAGGCCAATGGCCGTCTGACCAATCAGGAACTGAGCGAACTGGTCGGGCTTTCGGCCTCGCAATGCTCGCGCCGCCGTATCAGCCTGGAGCAGGCCCAGTTGATCAAAGGGTATCACGCCAGGTTGGCACCGGAGGCGATGGGATTAGGACTGGTGAGGCTGATAGAGGTAAGCCTGCTGACCCATACCCAAGAGCAGATCGACAGTTTCCATCAGATGCTGGCAGAAGTGGACGCAATTGTTGACGTTTATAAAACTACCGGCGATGCCGACTACCTGCTGAAAGTGGCGGTAGCAGACCTGCCAGCGTTAAGTGAGTTTATCAGCCAGACGCTTTCCCGCCATAAAAGCGTCGGGCATATCAAAACGGCGGTGGTGCTGGAACGGATCAAAGAAAACGGTTTGCTTCCGGTGACCAGATAAAGCTAAAACCCAACGCCGATTTGTGGCTATATTAGGGACTGTGCCCGAACAACCAAAATCAGGAGAACCAACCCGTGTTCCAGAATGTTGAAGCCTATGCAGGTGACCCGATCCTGTCGCTGATGGAAAAATTCAAAAAAGATCCCCGTGCGCACAAGGTGAACCTGAGTATTGGCCTTTACTACAATGAGCAAGGCATCATCCCACAGATGAAGGCCGTTGCCGCTGCTAAAGCCCAACTTAACAGCGTTGAACAGGGGGCCTCGGTCTACCTGCCGATGGAAGGCCTACAGCCTTACCGTAGCGCAATCCAGCAACTGTTATTTGGTGCTGAACACCCCATGCTGCAACAAGGGCGCATTGCCACCGTTCAAACCGTGGGCGGTTCTGGTGCGTTGAAAGTGGGGGCTGACTTCCTGAAAAGCTATTTCCCGGACTCTCAGGTTTGGGTCAGCGATCCGACTTGGGAAAACCACGTGGCCATCTTTGGTGGCGCCGGTTTCAAAGTGAATACTTACCCCTATTTCGACGGTGAAAAACTGGGGGTGAAATTTGATGCCATGCTGAGCACGCTGCAACAGCTGCCGCCCAAGAGCATTGCCCTGCTGCATCCTTGCTGTCATAACCCGACCGGTTCCGATCTCACCAATGCCCAGTGGGATCAGGTGGTTAAAGTGATCGCCGAACGTGAACTGATCCCGTTCCTCGACATCGCCTATCAAGGCTTTGGCGGCGGAATGGATCAGGATGCCTACGCCATTCGCGCCATTGCGGCTGCCGGTTTGCCGTGCCTGGTGAGCAACTCATTCTCGAAAATCTTCTCACTGTACGGTGAGCGCGTGGGTGGGCTTTCTGTGGTGTGTGAAAGCAGCGAAGCCGCCGAGCGTGTGCTGGGGCAGCTGAAAGCGACCGTGCGCCGTAACTACTCCAGCCCACCGAACTTCGGTGCTCAGGTGGTGGCAAAAGTGCTGAACGATGCGCAGTTGAAAGCGCAATGGTTGGCCGAAGTGGAGTCCATGCGCAACCGTATTCTGGAGATGCGTAAAGCGCTGGTCGAAACGCTCAAGGGCGCGTTGCCACAGCGTAACTTCGATTACCTGCTCGAGCAGCGCGGCATGTTCAGCTACACCGGCTTCAGCGCGGCTCAGGTTGACCGGCTGCGTGAAGAGTTCGGTGTCTATCTGATCCACAGCGGTCGTATGTGTGTGGCGGGCCTGAACCACAATAACGTTCGTCAAGTGGCCGAGGCCTTTGCCGCGGTGCAGTAACGACCTGAATGCAGTGATTTTAGGGGCGATAGCGATATCGCCCCTTATTGTTTCTGCGTGTTGGCGGTTGCCGCCAACTGGATAAAGAATATACTGTCTGAGAGCGCTAAGACTTTTCGCAAGCGCCATCAAGCCTTGCTTTCAGCGACCAGGCGCGGTTCTCTATCTGACTGGCAGGGTATCTGGCTGGTAACAGCATACTCACAGTGGTTCGCGCCGCATTGTGTCTTTCGGGAAATAACCCAATGAATAACTCAGCACTGCTGGAATACTGCATGGCGAAACCTGGCGCACACCAAAGCGATCAAAACCAATGGCAGGCCAGCCAGATCAAGGTGGGTGATGTCATGTTCGCTATGGTGTGTGAAGTGCAGGGTCGCCCAGCGTTGGCGATCAAAAGCAGCCCGGAGCTGGCAGAAAGCCTACGTGAGCAGCATCCGGAAATCGTCCCCTGCGAACATTTGAATAAAGCCCATTGGAACGCGGTATTTCTGGACGGCAACTTGCCCAATTCGCAGTTTTATCATTTGATCGACAGCTCATATCGTTTGGTGCTGGAAGGGTTGCCCGATCAGGTGCGCCAAGAGCTGCGCATTTGAATTTATAGGTGGCCAGGCCTGTTGGCTCAAGAGTGGCGACAGGCCAGAGGACGACGCCCCCGATACCTATGGGGAAATTTTATTTTGTAGGCCAATATCGTTTACTGCGTTATTTAGTTCTGAGAAACAGGATTGGCAAGGTTTTTTTTGGTTTAATTCCACTAATTAGATTATTTTCTATTAATTGGCGCATATTTAAATTTTGATAAAAATAGGGTGATAATTTATTTTAAATACACGGAACTGTTAATTAAGATAGTTCTCATTGGAATTTAAATTATGACTGTGTTATTAATGCGTCTATATCAATCTGCTTAAAGGCAAATAAGGATAAGGGATCCGTAGGGGAACCTACTAAAAGGAAATTTAATTATGAAACTGCATCATTCAATATTTCTCGTACTGCCACTGCTCGTTTATTCCTCATTATCATTGGCGGCGCCAAATTGTGCAATAAAAGAACAAAAACTGCGAGAGCAGCTCGAGTACGCGACGCGTTATGGCAATGTCCATCGTGTTGAGGGGCTGAATCGGGCCTTGGCCAATGTGCAGACCTACTGCCACGGTGGTTACAAAGGCCGTTATAATAGATACGATTATGCACCTGCCACTCAGCCGTTCGAATTCGATCGCCAGTATGAAATTGCCAAGAAGCAACGTAAGGTAGAGAAAAGAAAACAAGAGCTATATGAAGCACAGCTCAAAGGCAAACCGAGCAAAATTGCTAAGCGACAGAGAAAATTAGCTGAGGCCGAATTTGAACTGAAGCAGGTGGAGTCATGGGGAAGGTAGCCTTGCCGATATGAGTATATTTTAGCTGCAGATAAATAATGCTGAATTTGGGTGGTGAGAGTTATTTCACCACTGCGCGGCACTTACATATCCGTGTGATAGTTAAAACCCCAAATCCGCTCCTGCCATTCTAAGGTGGAAACTTATTGCTGTCCCTAGGTTGCGCCGTAATAACGGCCAACATGCCGAGCTTGGTGTTCGGCATGTTGGCCACGGTGTTATCTCTGCAACATCGGTTTCAGGAACCGCGCGGTATGAGACTCTTTACAGTTGGCCACGGTTTCCGGCGTGCCGGACACCAGGATCTCACCGCCGCCGCTGCCGCCTTCCGGCCCCAGATCGACGATCCAGTCCGCCGTCTTGATGACGTCCAGGTTGTGTTCAATCACCACGATGGTATTACCCTGATCGCGTAACTGATGCAGTACCGCCAGCAACTGCTGGATATCGGCGAAGTGTAGGCCGGTAGTAGGCTCATCGAGGATATACAGCGTCTGACCAGTACCCCGCTTCGACAGCTCACGCGCCAGTTTCACACGCTGCGCTTCACCACCGGAAAGGGTGGTGGCCGACTGCCCGAGGCGGATATAGGAAAGCCCAACCTCCATCAACGTTTGCAGCTTACGCGCCAAGGCGGGCACGGCATCGAAGAAATCACGGGCTTCCTCAATGGTCATCTCCAGCACTTCGTGGATGTTTTTACCCTTGTACTTCACTTCCAACGTTTCGCGGTTATAGCGTTTGCCTTTGCACTGATCGCAAGGCACGTAGATATCCGGCAGGAAGTGCATCTCTACCTTGATCACGCCGTCGCCCTGGCAGGCTTCGCAGCGGCCGCCCTTGACGTTAAAGCTGAAACGGCCCGGCGTGTAGCCACGGGTACGGGATTCAGGTACCCCGGCAAACAGCTCGCGCACCGGGGTGAAGATCCCGGTATAGGTGGCCGGGTTAGAGCGTGGCGTACGGCCAATTGGGCTCTGATCGATATCGATCACCTTGTCGAAATGTTCCAGGCCGGTCACTTCGCGGTAAGGAGCCGCTTCGGCAATGGTTGCACCGTTGAGCTGGCGTTGGGCGATCGGGAACAGTGTATCGTTGATCAGCGTTGACTTGCCGGAACCGGAAACGCCGGTAATGCAGGTAAACAGCCCGACAGGCAGCGTAAGCGTCACGTCTTTCAGGTTGTTGCCGCGTGCGCCGCTGAGTTTCAGCACTTTGGTCGGATCCGCGGGCACGCGTTCGGCCGGAATGGCGATTGAGCGCTTGCCGCTAAGGAACTGACCGGTCAGTGAATCCGGTTGGGCCATGATGTCATCGACGGTGCCTTCCGCTACCACCTGGCCGCCGTGAACACCAGCACCAGGGCCGATATCGATCACGTGGTCGGCTGCGCGGATTGCGTCTTCATCGTGTTCTACCACGATCACCGTGTTACCCAGGTTACGCAGGTGGATCAGGGTTTCCAGCAAGCGTTCGTTATCGCGCTGGTGCAGGCCAATGGATGGCTCATCCAGCACGTACATCACGCCTACCAGACCAGCACCGATCTGGCTTGCCAGGCGAATACGCTGGGCTTCACCGCCGGACAGCGTTTCCGCAGAGCGTGACAGTGAAAGGTAGTTCAGCCCGACGTTAACCAGGAACTTCAGACGATCGCCGATCTCTTTCAACACCTTCTCGGCGATCTGGGCACGTTGACCGCTCAGCTTCATATTCTGGAAGAAGGTCATGGCATGGCCGATGCTGAGCTCAGAGATCTCCGGCAGCGTAGTATCTTCCACGAACACGTTACGGGCTTCTTCACGCAGGCGGGTGCCACGGCACGAGGCGCAAGGACGGTTGCTGATAAATTTGGCCAGCTCTTCACGCACCGCGCTGGATTCGGTTTCTTTGTAGCGGCGCTCCATATTATGCAGCACGCCTTCAAACGGATGGCGGCGCACGGTGGTGTCACCGCGATCGTTGATGTATTTGAATTCGATCGACTCTTTGCCCGAACCGCTCAGTACCGCTTTCTGCACGTTGGCATCCAGGCTGCTGAACGGGGCTTCCACATCAAAGCTATAGTGCTCCGCCAGCGAGCGCAGCATCTGGAAATAATAGAAATTACGGCGGTCCCAACCGCGGATAGCGCCACCGGCCAGAGAAAGCTCGGGGTTCTGAACCACACGCTCAGGATCGAAGAACTGCTGCACGCCCAGTCCGTCACAGGTAGGGCAGGCGCCGGCCGGGTTGTTGAACGAGAACAGCCGGGGTTCCAGCTCGCGCATGCTGTAGCCGCAGATGGGGCAGGCAAAGTTGGCGGAGAACAGCAGTTCATCGGCCTTTTCGTCATCCATATCGGCGACGACGGCGGTACCGCCGGACAGTTCCAATGCGGTTTCAAACGATTCGGCCAAACGCTGTGCCAGATCGTCACGCACTTTGAAACGGTCCACCACTACTTCAATGGTGTGTTTCTTTTGCAGTTCCAGCTTTGGCGGATCGGAGAGATCGCACACTTCACCGTCGATACGCGCGCGGATATAGCCCTGGGTTGCCAGGTTTTCCAGCGTCTTGGTGTGTTCACCCTTACGATCTTTCACCACCGGTGCCAACAGCATCAGGCGTTTGCCTTCCGGCTGGTTGAGCACGTTATCCACCATCTGGCTGACGGTTTGTGCCGCCAGCGGAACGTGGTGATCCGGACAACGCGGTTCGCCGACGCGGGCAAACAGCAGGCGCAGGTAATCGTGGATCTCGGTGATGGTCCCGACCGTGGAGCGCGGGTTATGCGAGGTCGATTTCTGCTCGATGGAGATCGCCGGGGATAGACCTTCAATGTGGTCGACGTCCGGTTTTTCCATCAGCGAAAGAAACTGGCGAGCGTAGGCAGAGAGCGACTCAACGTAGCGCCGCTGCCCCTCGGCATACAGGGTATCAAAAGCCAGTGAGGACTTGCCTGAACCTGATAAACCGGTGACGACGATCAGCTTGTCGCGCGGGATAATCAGGTTGATGTTTTTGAGATTGTGGGTTCGAGCACCACGAACTTCGATATTGTCCATTTACACTTCCCGTCTTGATGATACACCGCGCCTGTCTGCGTTCTTTTGTGGGCGATTATGTGATCTATTGCGCAAAAAAACGGCTCGGCCAGTACGAAACGCATAATTATGGCACAAAAAAACCTGAATGAATATCCAGTATACGAATGCAACAAGGTCGATCGCCGGGACATTTTTGGAAGGCACTTCGCAGGTATAATCTAAGCAGGTGGCATGCTACAATTTGTGGTTTAGACTATCCAAAATGTGGTCTGAATCCACTTAAATGACTCATCGGGAGATCGAACATGGCCAGCAGAGGCGTAAACAAAGTAATTTTGGTCGGGAATCTGGGTCAAGACCCTGAGGTCCGTTACATGCCTAATGGCGGCGCAGTTGCCAACATTACCCTGGCGACCTCCGAGAGCTGGCGTGACAAGGCTACTGGCGAGCAGAAAGAAAAAACGGAATGGCACCGCGTGGTGTTGTTCGGCAAGCTGGCAGAAGTGGCGGGTGAATACCTGCGTAAAGGTTCCCAGGTTTACATCGAGGGTGCATTGCAGACCCGTAAATGGACCGATCAGGCGGGCGTAGAAAAATACACCACCGAAATCGTGGTCAACGTGGGTGGCACCATGCAGATGTTGGGCGGCCGCCAAGGTGGTGGTGCTCCAGCAGGCGGCGGCGCTCCAGCGGGTGGCCAGCAGGGCGGTTGGGGTCAACCTCAGCAGCCACAGGGTGGCAACCAGTTCAGCGGTGGTCAACAGCAGCAGGCTCGCCCAGCGCAAAACAGCGCACCAGCGGCCAGCAACGAACCACCAATGGACTTTGACGACGATATTCCGTTCTGATTGTCCTCAGGTTCAAAACGAAAAGCCCCTTTTTGGGGCTTTTTTGCTTTAGAGGGCATTACGCTGAGAAGCCACCGTCAATCGCCAGGCTGGCACCGGTGATATATCCCGCCTCCGGCCCCGCCAGATAAGCCACAAAGCTGGCAATCTCTTCATCCTTACCATAACGGCCAACGGCCATCATCGGTTTCAACTGTTCGGCAAAATCGCCATCTGCCGGGTTCATATCGGTATCTACCGGGCCGGGCTGGACGTTATTGACGGTAATACCGCGTGAACCCAGATCGCGAGCCATGCCCTTGGTTAAGCCGACCAGCGCCGACTTGCTCATGGCGTAGATCGCTCCACCGGCAAACGGCATACGCTCGGCGTTGGTGCTGCCGATATTGATAATGCGACCATTATCATTCATATGGCGGGCGGCCTCCTGGCTGGCAACAAATACGCTGCGGACGTTAACGGCCAGCGTGCGATCCAGATCTGCTAACGACAATTCCTCCAGGTTACCCATTGCCAGCACGCCCGCGTTATTCACCAGAATATCCAGCTTGCCGAAGCTGTTTACCGTCTGGCGTATAGCCTGTTGCAGAGCCTCTGCGTCGGCACTGTCTGCACGGATGGCAATGGCTTGACCGCCAGCCGCCGTAATGGCTTCAACCACCTCATCGGCTTTATCGGGGGAGGAAACGTAGGTGAATGCGACGGTAGCGCCTTCACGTGCCAGGCGTTTAACGATGGCGGCACCGATACCGCGTGAACCACCTTGGACAAAAGCTACTCGGCCAGACAGAAGTTGGGTTACCGACATGATATCTCTCCAAAAGTTGTAATGGTTATAAATAGCAACTGCAGTATCTGGGAAAACGCAGGCAGGGGATTGCCAAAATGGGCCATGTGCCGGTTGGCTGGCGGGGATGGGTTACATTATAGAGTAGTCTGGTTGTTCCGGTTTGTATTACCGGTTAAAACGCGAAAAGCCCCTTGCGGGGCTCATAATCTGACGATTAGTTAAAAATTTCTGCTGTGCCGTAAAGCTTGTTCTGGCCACCGGCGGAAACGATACGGTAAGAGTTGGCACCGGATGCGGCCGCTTTGCTTGCCAGTTCGGCTTCCAGAGCGCTCAGGTTGCTGGCACCGCTTACGGAAACCACACCGATTTTCTGTGAGTCGGCAGTTGGCTGGCTGGTGACCTGGTCAGCGGCAATGCTGGCGAAAGAAGCGGAAGTTAACAGTACAGCGGTAGCAAAAATTTTGATGCTTTTCATAATTCAATCCTCAGGGGTTTTGTTAGGTGAGAGGCCGTTTTCTCTCGATGTGTTGAATGATAGGCCACTTGGCGGTAATGGAAAATCGGAGAGTTTTGAGTATCTACATCAAATAAATTGAATTATACGTAGGGTTGGTGATAGTTGAAATCACAACTACCTTTTAACCTGGGCGTCAAGGGAGCGAATGTGATGACAACGAATCAGTTTATTGGCAGTTGGCCACTATCGGATTGATGAAGATAAACAGTGCGTCATTCATCGGGTCGGGGGTTGTTCGTTCCCCAACTGGCTGGGTAGCCAGCAGATCCGCTTCTACAGTTTCATTGGCGAGACACTCACATTACGCACCGTGCCGTTGCAACTGGACAACAGCGTGCAAATTGGCGAATTGGTGTGGCAACGGTTCCAGGCCGCTGAGGGAGAAAAATCATGATTATCGTGCATCATCTGAACAACTCGCGTTCGCAGCGCATTTTATGGTTTCTGGAGGAGCTCGGTGTTCCCTATCAGGTTCTGCGTTATCAACGCGATAAAACCACCATGCTGGCACAGCCCGAATTGAAAAAGATCCACCCGTTGGGCAAATCGCCGGTAGTGGTAGACGGCGATCTGACACTGGCCGAGTCGGGCGCCATTATTGAATACCTGCAGGAAGCCTATGACGCACAAGGGTTATTCACGCCCACGGATTTTCACGCTCGCCAGGAGTATCGCTATTGGCTGCACTATGCAGAAGGGTCGTTGATGCCGCTGCTGGTAATGAAACTGGTGTTTAGCCGTTTAGGACACCCGCCGATCCCATGGGTGATACGCCCGATTGCCGGGGCGATCGGTAAAGGGGTACAGAGAGAGTATCTGGATAAGCAGATTGTCACGCATCGCGATTATCTGGAGCAACACCTGAATAAAAGCACCTGGTTTGTGGGCAATGAATTCAGCGCTGCGGATATCCAGATGAGTTTCCCGGTGGAGGCGCTAGCTGGACGAGGCGGGCTGGAGGGGTGCCCGAAACTGCAAGACTATCTGCAACGCATTCACGCGCGTCCTGCATATCAACGGGCTCTGGAACAGGGGGGGCCGTTTAGCGTGCTGGGGTGAAGGCTTGAACTATACTCGATAGGGTCACTTTCATAGGAGGTAGCCCATGGCTACGCAAATTTTTGTTAACCTGCCCGTCAGCAATTTGCCCGCTTCTATCGAGTTCTTCCGCCAACTGGGGTTTATCTTCAACCCGCAGTTTACCCATGACACTGCCGCCTGCATGGTCGTGAGTGAGAGTATTTACGTGATGTTGCTGACTCACGAGAAATTCCAACTGTTTACCCCCAATCCCGTCAGCGATGCCAACAAAGCGACGGAAGTGCTGATTTGCCTGTCGCAACCCAGCCGTGCTGCGGTAGACGCGTTGGTACGCAAAGCCATTGCCGCCGGTGGCAATACCTATAATCAGCCATAGGATTACGGCACTATGTATGGCCATGGCTTCCAGGATTTGGACGGTCATATCTGGGAGTTGATGTATATGGATGAGCAGGCGATGCAGTCGTAATCATCTTTCCGCCCCAAACTGTCGGGGCGATCTCCCCTCTTCAAGCCGTAAGTCGATAAACCTGACATCTTCAACAATGCGCGTCCGCAATACGTTTTCGCATAAATTGTCGCGATCTTTAGTTGATCAGACGGCATAGAAGGCTAGATAATCGTTTGCCTTGAAAATCCCGCCCAGTAGCGTTTGGGATTTTTGGGAGTAAGACCACCATAAATCACCCGCTGCATGCGATGAGAGTTAAACGTTTGCCTTTTACACGGCGTCTGTTGCCGCGTTCCTGAAGGGTAAGGAAGCGAACGTGACGGAAACGGTTTCGTAATGACCATGCATCAGTGGGATAACAAGCCACTTCATCCAGGCTGGCAGCAATGAAAAACAGGGGACAGCAACATGTCGAATTCTCAAGCAAATAACGCCGTGACACCCAAAGGCGGGCTTGATGCGTACTTTAAACTTACAGCACGGGGTACCAACGTGCGTCAGGAAGTGGTGGCAGGGCTAACCACCTTCCTGGCGATGGTCTACTCGGTGATCGTGGTTCCCAGCATGCTGGGTAAAGCCGGTTTCCCACCGACTGCGGTATTCGTTGCCACCTGCCTGGTTGCCGGTTTGGGGTCGTTGCTGATGGGCTTGTGGGCCAACCTGCCGATGGCGATTGGTTGTGCCATTTCACTGACGGCGTTCACCGCCTTTAGTCTGGTGCTGGGTCAGCAGATCAGCATTCCCGTGGCGCTGGGCGCGGTATTCCTGATGGGGATCCTGTTTACCATTATCTCGATTACCGGTATCCGTTCCTGGATCCTGCGTAACCTGCCAATGGGAGTAGCGCACGGTACCGGCATTGGTATCGGCCTGTTCCTGCTGTTGATCGCGGCTAACGGTGTCGGCCTGGTGGTGAAAAATCCGCTGGATGGTTTGCCTGTAGCGCTGGGAGCATTTACCTCGTTTCCGGTGGTGATGACGTTAATCGGCTTGGCGGTGATCTTCGGCCTGGAAAAACTGCGTGTACCTGGCGGTATCTTGCTGGTCATTATTGCCATTTCGGTTATCGGCCTGATTTTCGACCCGGCGGTGAAATACCAAGGGTTGTTCGCCATGCCTAGCCTGGCGGGGCCGGATGGCAAATCGCTGATCTTCAGCCTGGATATCATGGGGGCGTTACAGCCGGTGGTGTTGCCAAGCGTGTTGGCATTGGTAATGACTGCGGTGTTTGACGCCACTGGCACCATCCGTGCGGTCGCCGGGCAGGCCAATCTGCTGGATAAAGATGGCCAGATCATTAACGGTGGCAAAGCGCTGACCTCTGATTCCCTGAGCAGCATTTTCTCCGGGCTGGTTGGGGCTGCACCTGCCGCGGTTTATATCGAATCTGCCGCAGGTACGGCGGCGGGCGGTAAAACCGGCCTGACGGCCACCGTGGTTGGGCTGTTATTCCTGCTGATCCTGTTTCTGTCGCCGCTGTCCTATCTGGTGCCAGTGTACGCCACCGCTCCTGCGCTGATGTACGTTGGCCTGCTGATGTTGAGCAACGTCACCAAGCTGGATTTCGACGACTTTGTCGACGCCATGGCCGGTTTGTTGTGCGCGGTGTTTATCGTGCTGACCTGTAACATTGTGACGGGCATCATGCTGGGCTTCAGCTCGCTGGTGATTGGCCGCGTGTTCTCTGGTGAATGGCGTAGGCTGAATATCGGTACCGTGTTAATCGCGGTGGCGCTGGTGGCATTCTATGCGGGTGGTTGGGCAATTTAAGCCTTTCTTCTACGGGGCCATCCTCCGGCCCCGTCGTTCATTTCCTTAAGACTATTCTTCCCCTTTTCTGCGACGTGTTTTGAAAGGCACAACAAGCTTTATAACTGAGAAAAAAAGTGATCTACTATTCGGACACTGTTACCCGCGCGCTTTGGTGATCTGAACTTAAGAGTCTAAGGAAAGCATGGAAATATTTTTTACAATCCTCATTTTGATCCTGGTGGTCTCCCTGTCTGGGGTGGTAACACGCATGTTGCCGTTCCAGATCCCGTTACCCTTGATGCAAATTGCCATTGGGGCCTTGCTGGCCTGGCCGCATTTCGGGTTGCACGTTGATTTTGACCCCGAACTGTTTTTAGTGCTGTTTATTCCACCGTTGCTGTTTGCCGACGGATGGAAAACGCCTACCCGTGAATTCTTGCACCACGGGCGTGAAATCCTGGGGTTGGCCCTGGTGTTGGTGTTGATCACCGTTGTCGGCGTGGGTTATCTCATTTACCTGATGGTACCAGGGATCCCGCTGGTCGCCGCGTTTGCGCTGGCGGCAGTATTGTCTCCTACCGATGCCGTGGCTCTGGGCGGTATCGTCGGTAAAGGGCGTATCCCAAGAAGTATCATGAGTGTGCTGGAAGGTGAGGCGTTGATGAATGACGCTTCTGGCCTGGTATCGTTAAAATTTGCCATCGCGGTGGCAATGGGGACCATGGTGTTTACCGTCGGTGGCGCCACTATGGAGTTCCTGAAGGTGGCAATCGGTGGCCTGCTGGCCGGTGTGGCGGTGACGTGGACCTACAGTAAATCGCTGCGCGTGATGAGCCGTTGGAGCGGAGACGATCCGGCCACGCAGATTGTGCTGCTGTTGCTGTTACCCTTTGCCTCCTATTTGATTGCCGAACATATCGGCGTGTCCGGCATCCTGGCTGCCGTCGCGGCGGGGATGACCATCAGCCAGTCTGGCGTGATCCGTAACGCACCGCTGGCCATGCGTTTGCGCGCTAACAGCGTCTGGGCGATGCTGGAGTTCGTGTTCAACGGCATGGTGTTCATCATGTTGGGGCTGCAACTGCCGGGGATCTTGGAAACCTCGATTGTGCAGGCTGAACTGGATCCGACTATCGAGACCTGGTATCTGTTCACCGACGTGGCGATTATCTACGCCGCGCTGCTGGTGCTGCGTTTCAGCTGGCTGTGGGTAATGAAAAAGGCCAGTAATCGCTTTATGAAAAAGCGCCCTCTACAGTTTGGCGATTACAGCATACGTGAGCTGTGGGTTGCTTCTTTCGCTGGCGTGCGTGGGGCGATTACGCTGGCTGGTGTGCTCTCTATCCCGCTGTTACTTAGCGATGGCACCGCCTTCCCGGCGCGCTATCAGCTGGTGTTTATCGCCGCCGGGGTGATCTTGCTGTCACTGATCGTTGGCGTACTGGCGTTGCCGTTATTGCTGCGCGGGGTGCATGTCGCAGACAAGAGCGCCAGCAAGACCGAAGAGCGCATGGCGATTGCCATGGCTGCCGAGGTGGCGATTGAGAGCATCAACAAGATGGAAGAGCGGCTGGTGGCCGACACCGAGGAAAACCTCGATCCGCAGGTGCTCAAAGAGGTCAGTTCCAGGGTGACCGGAATGTTGCGGCGGCGTATTGCCAGTAAAGACGATATCGAAAATGCGCTGGCGTTGGAAAATCTCGAGCGGCGTTTCCGTTTGACCGCCTTGCGGGCGGAGCGTGGTGAGCTTTATCACCTACGCGCTACGCAAAAAATCAGCAACGAGACGCTGCAAAAACTGCTGCACGATCTCGATCTGCTGGAAGCCTTACTGGTTGAGCGAGAAGGCTAACCACATCTTTACGGGGGCCGCTATGCGGCCCCTATCTTATTCAGCCAAGGCTTCGGCATCTCGATCCCCTTGCGCTTTACTCTCCTTGCTTTGGATCAGCTTCAACGCCAGATACAGGTCGGGAACCAGGATCAGTTTATTCTCCTTGCTGCCGGAGCGATCCAGGCGAAACCAGCGTGTCAGCTCGGTACGGCGGCCTGCGAGCACCAGGCCGATCCCCCGTAGTTGCAAATCCCGCTTCAATTCCTCGATAGCGGCTAACACGCTAATATCCGCATGGGTGAAGCTGGCCACCGCGTCAATAACCACCCAACGTGGATGGCCCGGAGCTCCATTTACCAGAGTGGTGATCCGCCGCTTGAAGTAGGCAACGTTAAAATAGGTCAACGGCGAATTAAAGCGGTACATAATGACGCCATCGACAGGCTGGACGCCGTTGCTCTTACCCAGCGAATGGATCATACCGTCTGCATTGACCCCCAGTAGCTGTTCGGTTGGCCGGAAAACCGTCTGTAGAAACTGCAACAGACCCAGCAGCACCGCCAGCCCAATGCCGGGAATGATCCCTACCAGCAGCACGCTCAAGAAAGTAAACAGCGCCAGATAGAACGCGGGGCGGTTGCGTTTGCGCAACCGGAAAATGCTGCGCATATCCAGCAGTGACCAAGAGGCGTAAATCAGCACCACGCCGAGCACCGGGATGGGGATAAACTGCAGCGGCTCGCTAAAAAATGCCACTACCAAAGCGATCGCCAGCGCGGCAATCACCGAGACCAACTGACTTTTTCCGCCGTTGGCATCATTAACGGCGGTACGAGAGTTGGCACCGCTGATGGCAAACCCCTGCGAAAGCCCGGAGACGATATTCACCAGCCCCAGTGCGCGAAACTCGCTGTCGGCGTCAACCTCGTAGCCATTCTTTGCCGCAAAGCTCCTGGTGGTCAGCATCATGCTGACAAAGCTGACTACGGCAAGGTTGAGCGCCGGGATCACCAGATCGCGCAGCAGCCCGGGTTTAAAATCAGGCCATGACACCATGGGCAAACCGCCACCGGTATAGCCCCCAACCGTTTCAATGCCAAAATGCGGCAAATTAGCCGCCCAGGTCAACGCCGTTGTCAGCACTACGGCGAACAGCGGTGCAGGCCAGTTAGGCCGGGTGTAGTGGACGCCAAGCAGGATCAGCAGCGTCAGCAGTGACATAAGCACCGTGGGCCAATGGCTGTTGAGTAAGTTAACCGGCAGTGCGTAAATACGTTCAATCAGCTCGCTGGAGGACGAGGCAAACCCGAATATCTTGCTGATCTGATTGACGATAATCGTAAGCGCCACGCCGTTGAGCAATCCATTGAGGATCGGGCGTGACAGCAGGTCTGCAATGGCTCCCAGCTTGAAGCGGCTGGCAATCAGGCACCAGGTTCCCATCATCAGGGTCATTACGATGGTCAATTGCCAGTGCAGCTCGGTATGGCCAGCCGCTAGAGGAGTGACTACTGCGGCGATGACCGCGCAGGTGGCTGCATCAGGCCCGACGATCAGCTGACGCGATGAGCCAAAAATGGCGTAGGCGATCATCGGTAGAATACAGGAGTAAAGCCCGACGATGGCGCTCACGCCAGCCAGCTCGGCGTAGGCAATCGCCACCGGTAATGCCACTGCTGCCACCGAGAGGCCAGCGCGGATATCAGGTTTCAACCAGCTACGATCGTAAGCGAGCAGGTTCATCAGGCCAGGCGCGATACTCTGGAGGGATTTCCGCTGCATATCTTTTCCATCCGGCTGAATAAAGGGGCATGCTGTCTCTTTCGTTGGCCGGAAGAGTAAATCAGCGGTTTTTTTGTGATTTTGGGTGAGCATTAGCCGAAGTATAGCAGGGGATTATGACGTGAATTTGCTACCGTTATGCAATGAGAGGGACTTTACGGGCCACAGATTGATCACGCTACTTGATAGGCGCTCTGAATCGGCTCCCTCGCCCTTTGGGAGAGGGTTGGGGTGAGGGGAAACAGAAGACTATCAAGGCTGAGGCCAGTACTCCCGGCAGCAGGCAATCCAGGCCTGGGCGCTGTGGGAAAGATAGCTGCCCTGGCGCCAGATCAGCCCCACTTGCCACTCCATACGTGGCTCCAGCGGCAGCCAGATCAGGTTTTCTTTATCCAGCCATTGGCAGACTGGCTCCGGTAAGGTGGCAATTCCCACTCCGGCCTGCACCATCGCTGCCAGAAAATCCCACTGGCCGCTGCGTACGGCAATCTTGGGTTCGAAGCCCGCCTGCTGAAAGGCTGCCATCAGCATTTTATACAGCGTGAAGTCTTCGTTATAAATCAGGATTGGCCACTCGGCCAGCTCATTGATCGCGATGCTGGTGCGGTTGAGCCAGTGTGCCGTCTTTGGCACAACTACGCACATCGGGTGGCTTAGCAGGGGCAAAAAGGTCAACGGCTGGTCAGAGACTGCGGGCAGTATCGTCATCGCCAGATCCAATTCTCCGGTTAACACCGCCTGTTCGACCGAAAGGCCGCCCAGTTCGGAGATCTTCAGTTCGATCCCCGGATAGGTCTGGCGGAACTGACGGATCAAACCGGCGATCTGCCTGCCGACCATCGGTGGAATACCCAGCCGCAGCACCCCCTTTTTCACCGAGCTGATGTCCTCCAGCTCGGCCTCCAACTGGCGGAACTCATCGAGGATCGCCAGGCCGCGCTGATAAACCGCTTGCCCGCTGTCGGTGAGGTGCAGCTTGCGCCCTTCGCGTACCAGTAGTGTGCACTCCAACTCATCTTCCAGATGGCGCAACATCTTGCTGATGGTGGGTTGGGTAACAAACAGCTTCTCGGCCGCGCGGGTGAAACTTTGCTGGCGGACCACTTCCACAAAATAACGCAGGGTGCGGACATCCACTTTGGGCTCTCCTGAAGGCGGTGCCGCCGGGAAACTATTCCCTTACGGCATGATGTTGATAATTTTAATTCATTTCAGGCAGGGTTTCCCGGCTGCGTATACTGTAAGCCTTGATTTTTTCTGAGGTTGCTTTCATGTCTCTGGCGTTACGCCGTGCTGCGCCTGCTTTGCTGACTCGCTTACAGGTGCCGATCCAGGTAGTGCTATATGCCTTGTTATTCTTGCTTGCCGATCGGCTGGTGCAACTGTTTCATCTGCCTTTGCCCGCCAATATCGTGGGGATGTTGATGATGTTGGCGCTGATCCTGCTGCGCATTTTGCCGCTCAACTGGGTAAAAGCGGGATCGCGTTGGTTACTGGCCGAAATGCTGCTGTTTTTTGTGCCAGCGGTGGTGGCGGTGGTGAACTATGCCCAACTGTTGATGGTGGAAGGCTGGAAGATTTTTCTGGTGATTGCCATCAGCACCATGCTGACGCTGGGAGCGACCGGGTTGGTGGTGGATCGCGTTTATCGCTTCGAGATCTGGCTGCAACGGCGGAAAATGCGTAATGAATGACGTGATCCTCAGTATCACCTGCCTGGTGGTGACATTGGTACTCTACTTTGCCAATAAACGGCTCTATCGCCGTCGCCGTAGCCTGCTGTTGATGCCATTGGTGCTAACGCCGATGGTATTGGTGCTATTGCTGGTGGTGACGCATATCTCGTATCAGAGCTATATCGGTGAAACGCACTGGCTGCTGTGGCTGCTTGGCCCAGCAACCATCGCTTTTGCCGTGCCGGTATATGAAAACCTGCATATTATCCGCCGCCATTGGCTTTCTCTCAGCGCCGGGGTGCTTACCGCAGTGGTGGTAGCCGTTTACAGCTCGGTGTGGCTGGCCCGTTGGTTGACGTTACCGGATGAAGTGCAGCGCAGCCTGGCGGTGCGTTCTATCACTACGCCGTTCGCGCTGGAAGCGGCGAAGCAGATGGGGGGGCAACCCGATTTGGTGGCACTGTTTGTGGTGATTACCGGCGTGTTTGGCATGGCGGTAGGCGATATTCTGTTCCTGCGCCTGTCGGTGCGCAGCGGTCTGGCGAAAGGGGCGGGGTTTGGTGCTTCTTCCCACGGTGCCGGTACCGCCAGAGCCTATGAGATAGGCCAGCAGGAAGGGGTGGTGTCTAGCCTGGTAATGATGTTGGCGGGGATTATCACGGTGATCGGGGCACCCTTGATTGGCCGGTTAATGTGGTAATCAAGGGGCTGGGTTAGCCCCCGGCAAGGCTTATCGAGCGGCCTGGATCAGGGCCACAATCAGTGGGGAAAGATCCCCACGTAACGCTGCACGTTCTGACTGGAATAGGGTAGCGGCATAAAAACGGTGCCCTGGCAGTTCCACCGAGCGCACATCGCCTTCAATGTCATGCCCACTAATGATCAGTGGGTGTTGCTCCAAATCCGCCACAAATTCAGGGTTAACACCAAAGTTACAGTGATAGCCTTCGTGAGTCTCCAGCTTGCCATAGGCGCGGGCGATCAGCGTGTTTGGCTGAAACAGGATGGTGCCGGTTTTCTCAACCAGTGAACAGCTCAGCGGTGCGATCACCAAGCGGCCCCCGCTATCGGTCTCCGCGTGGCCAGCATCGTGCCAACCCATCACATTGCGTGCATATTCCACCACCGCATATTGAAACCCACCGCAAGACCCTAGAAAGGGGATGTTCTGCTCGCGAGCATGGCGGATCGTCATAAAGACGCCGCCATCGTTGCGATAGGGGCTGCCAGGGACCACCCAGATAGCATCATAATCCTGCAGGACAGAGACATCGGTCAAAGATTCTGTGGGGAGCCACTGGGATTGGATATCAATATCGAGGTGTGAGGCGGTAAGTTGGAGAGCGACGGGGATGGCCTGGTGGGCAACGGCTTCGCTGCGGTAATCACCAATCAGAGCAAGACGAACCTGCGTTTTCATCATTTCTTTTCCTGAGCGGGTAAAAAAGGATGTTACAGCAGAGTTAAAAACGGGTCTGTGAATTTTTCAAAAGAGAGCACAAAATGCGCGAGGGGGATGGGGTACCAGAAGTGGCACCCCTGAAAGCGAGTTTAATACAGTGAAGGCGAACCCGTAGGGCGCGTTTTGAAGCGGCGATGCAGCCACAGATATTGCTCTGGAGCGCGCATGATCTCTTTTTCTACCACTTTATTCATGTAGGCGGCGGCGGCCACTTCATCGTCGATTGGGTAGTCTTCTAACGCCGGTTGGATCAGCAGATCGTAGCCACAGCCTTTCGGGCGGCGGATTAGTACGACCGGTACCAGCGCCGGTTTGGCCATGCGGGCCAGCATAAAGGTCCCGCTGGTGGTGGCGGCCTGATCGACGGCAAACAGCGGGGCAAACACGCTGCCACGTGGGCCGTAATCCTGATCGGGAGCGAACCATACGGCTTCGCCGCGCTTCAGGGCTTGCACCATGCCGCGCAAATCCTTGCGATCCAGCATGGCTTTGTTCGAGCGCATGCGGCCTTTGGTCTGTGCCCATTCCATCGCCTTGTTGTTGTGTGGGCGATACATGGCCATCATCGGCTGACACAGGCCCATCGCCCGGCCGCCCAACTCCAGCGACATGAAATGCACGCCAATCACCAGCACACCACGGCCATTTTGCTGGGCTTGTTTCAGGTGGTTGATGCCGCTCACGTTGAACCAGCGTTTCACGCGTTTATCTGACCAGAACCAGGCCATGCCGGTTTCCAGCAGGCCCATGCCGAGGGATTCGAAATTACCGATAATTTGACGTTCGCGCTGTGCTTCGTCCATCTCCGGGAAGCACAGTTCAAGATTGCGGCGGGTGATCGACACGCGGCGTTTCAGGAAGTGCATAGAGGTGCGGCCCATCCAGCCACCGAGCTTGTGCAGCAGGGGATAGGGTAGTTGAACCAGCAGGAACAGTACCGCCAGACCAAACCAGGTAAGCCAGTAGCGAGGGTGCAGTAATGCACGTTTAAAAGTTTGTGGACGCTTCATATCAACTCTGTATGCGAAATGGGGTAGAAACCTGTAGCGCATAAAGAAGCGACTCAATAGCGATACCATACTCTGACACCCAGTCATGACGATCGTTTAGCCGTTGACTAAACCTTTACATTCGAAGGGCGGTTCGCACTGCTATCAGACTTCGGAAGGACGGCTGCTCGCCAGCGAAGGGGGCTCTCGTACTCACGATTATACCACACAAAACGTGGGCGTGAGAGTGGGGGGGTGATACGTCCACAAAGGGTTATCCGGGGGCTATTTGGGTATTTCTTGTTAGTTATGTTGATTCTTTGTTTAAACGAGGTATGTCCTTCTATACTGGAAGGAAATATTTCCTTTCATTTGTACACAAGGATGGTTAATTTGAAAAAGCTTTTGATCACCGCGGCGTTAACCAGTTTTTTCGCCAGTCACCCTAGCTACGCCGCAGACAGTTACCTGGTTTATAACACGAATAATGTTGCCGTCTTCCAGGTACGTTTCTTTGATGTGGGTGATGGCCCTTTTATGCCGGACTATCCACAGCCAATTGAGTCCACCTGGGATCTGAATTACCAGCAGAAAGCAAAAATACTGGATGCCATGCGGTATTGGGCTGAAGTCATTACCCCCAGACCCGATCAATTGCCTGCCATCATCAACGTAGGTACTTTTGATGAGGTGAACGCTGCAGGCTCCAGCGAATCGGTCACCGATGGTGTAATCACCATTACCCAATTGCAGGGGGCTTTGAACGGTATTGATACCGGCGAGTTAACCTTCGGTTCTCATGGCCAATTTATCATGGGAAAAATGGATTTTGACCATATTCCCTATGTCCCTGCGCAATTACCTCGCTCCGGAAAAACGGATCTGGTCAGCGTTGCCGTTCATGAACTGGCTCATGGGCTGGGTATTTCTAATATGGCCACCGATTGGGCTGGGGAAGGGACATTTACCCCAGCTTTTGACACCGATATGCCTTTCGGTTCCTGGACTGCACATCTGCGCGATGACAATGGAAATCCGGCACGCCCCGGTCAGGTCATACTTTGTGAAGGGTGCAATAACGCCTGGGATCCGCAAGGTTTTGATGTGCGCCTTGATAAGGGGTATTTCGCAGGTAAACACGTGGATGAAGTGCTGGCGGGGGCCATGTCTGGTATTCCGGTGAGAATGTTGGCTGACGATGGCTCGGTTGACGATAACTATATGAGCCACATTGAGCTGAAAAACAGCATGATGAGCCATCAGAATTACCGCAACTACACCACGTTTATGGAAGCCGAGTTGGCGTTATTGCAGGACATGGATTATCAGATCGATCGGCGTAATTTCTTCGGCTTTTCGCTCTACGGTGATGGGCAGACGCTGGTTAATCGACACGGTTACTTTTTACGTAACAAGCAGGGCGATGGCTACATCACGGGGAAGTATAATACCGCGACATTGGGCGTTGGCTTACATGTTTACGGCAGTAACAATCACATCTCCCAGCAAGCGGATCTGTTAACGCAGGGCGCCGGTGGGGCAGGTATTCGTATCGATGGGCAAAACAACACGCTGAACGTTGAGCCTGGCACTCGCGTCTACGCCGACGGGATGAATGGCCGCGGCGTGATGTTTGCTTATGGTAAGAACCATAATCTAATTCAGCGAGGCGATGTTCAAGCGCTAGGCGCTAATGGCGTTGCCCTCAGTTTTGATTTTGGCAACAACCTGCTGGGCAACGATGTGGATTACCGGGGCTCCTGGATACATTATGTTGGCGGGGAGGCTGCAACATTATTGCCAGAGCTACAGGGGGCGCTGGTCAATAATGCGGATATTAGCGGCCGGGTTGCCGCTAAAGGTGCGGCGATGTATATCTCGCAAAACGCGTTGGTCAACCATATCAATCTGTTAAATGGTGCCCAGTTGGAAGGGAATATCTACTCGGATTATAACCAGTTGGATGATCATGGCCAGCAGCGCCTGACCCAGTTTACCTTTGGGCGCCTGGCCAATTTGCAAGGGCAGGCCACCGATCAGGCAGACCCCAGTTTCCGGTTCAACTATCGGGGAAATATTGAAGGTATCGACAATCTGGCGCTGAGCACTCGCGGGGGGATAACTTCGCTTAATGGCCACCACCAGATTTACAGCATGTCTATCGCACCAGGCTCCACGCTGGCTGGCAACAGCGATTATACCTTGAACCCGGCGGGCCGCTTTGTGAATGACGGTATCCTCGCGCCAGGTAATTCGCTAGGGCAAATCGAGGTCACGGGTCTCTATCAACAGGGCGAGAATGGGCAGTTGCTGTTAGAGGTCGATGGCCGTGGTGGACACGATACCTTGCAGGTAAATGGCCATGCTGAATTTAATGGTCAACTGACGTTCGCACCGCAGCCAGACTGGTATGCAACAGACTGGCGGCTGGATTCGGGCGAGATGCTGAAAGCCACCTCGCATAGCGGAGAATTCCGTACGGTGAACGGCTTACTCAGTTCGCCTACGCTGACCTTGCAGGC
This sequence comes from Serratia sp. N21D137, assembly GCF_047530005.1. NCBI lineage: Bacteria > Pseudomonadati > Pseudomonadota > Gammaproteobacteria > Enterobacterales > Yersiniaceae > Serratia > Serratia sp. N21D137. Next base: position 74,757 of record NZ_JBLJAJ010000010.1, on the reverse strand, counting down.
AACGCCGCAGGGTGAGGATCGTTGGCAACTTGCGATGCTGCGCGCTGACAACGCCTACAGTCAGTATGCGCAGGACAACAATGCTCGGCAGGTCGGCCAGGCGTTGGACCATATCGTTTCGGGCGCGGGTGCAGACATCCAGCCGCTGTACCGTACGCTGGACTTTTCTGCCGCCGACGGTGGGAGTATCAGCAGCGCTTTGCCGCAGCTCTCTCCTGCTGCGTACAGTGCGATGTTCGCCAGCTCTCTCAATCGTGAACAGCAGATTACGCGGATTGTCAGCGGATCTCATCCCACCACGCCAGAGCAGCAGGTTGCAGGCGAATGGCATAGTTTTGCCATACCCTTTGGTGGCGGTTTCTGGCAGCAGCGCCAGGGTAGTCAGGTTGGCTATGATGCCAGCAGCTACGGCATAGTCTTTGGTGCAGACAAGCGCAGCGAACAGAATAGCGACTGGGTTTATGGCTTCCATGGTGCGGTCAGTGGACAATCGGTAACGGTCAAATCACCGGAGAACGCCAGCGGTAAAACCACGGCTTTCGATCTGGGTATCCAGGCTCGTTATGCCGCCGATCGGCAAGCGGGGATGTATTTATTCGGCAATGGCCGGTTTGGCATTGAAGATAGCCGTTTGGATCGCAGCATCAGCGTCGAGAGTTATCAAGCGAGCCAACATGCCAGTTGGACCGGCCTGGCGGGTTCTGTTGCTGCTGGTGGCGGTTATCGTTGGGCGTTGAATGACCAATGGAGCGCTGGCCCTGTGGCCGCACTGAATTACACAACCCTGCATCGCCCAAGCGTGACGGAAACGGGCAATGACAGTAGCCGCCTGGCGCTAGGTTCGAGCACTTTTGATTCTCTGCGCTCCAGCATTGGGGTCAACAGCAGTTGGGATCTTCCGCTCTCTTCGGGCGCGGCTATTGCTGCCGATCTGCAACTTACCTGGGATCATGAGTTGTTGGATGGCGATGTGTCGCAAGAAGCCTCTTTCGCCAACTATCGGGCGGCAAGCTTCAGCAACAAGAATCAGGTGACTGGGCGTGACTCCATGGGGGTGAAAGCCGGGGTTCGTTACCAAATCAATAGGGATGTGGAGCTGGGCTTGGGGGTAGAGAGCGATCTGTTCCGTTCTGGCTATGACTCGGTAGCAGGTAACCTGTCGGCCACCTGGCGTTTCTGACAGGCCGGTATGATAAAAGAAAAAGGCGCTTACCGAATGAGGTAAAAGCGCCTTTTTTCAACATCTTAACTGATTGTTATCAGTTCATGCCGTATTTTTTCAATTTCTTACGCAGTGTACCGCGGTTGATCCCCATCATCAGGGCAGCGCGGGTCTGGTTGCCACGGGTGTACTGCATCACCATGTCCAACAGTGGCTGTTCAACTTCAGCCAGTACCAGCTCATACAGATCGTTAACGTCTTGACCGTTCAGTTGAGCAAAATAGTTCTTCAGTGCTTGCTTAACCGAGTCACGCAGAGGCTTTTGAGTCACTTGGTCCTGTGAGTTCACGGTTGAAACGGTCAGTACGTCAGAATTTACGCGTTGTTCGAACATAGTTCTGTCAGCTCTTTTTTTACGCTAAGATTTTCGAAATATGCCTCCAACGCCTCCAGCTGTTCGCTGGCATCCTCTATGGCGTTGAATGTGCGCCGAAACTGGTCATTAGGGGCATGCTCCTGTAAGTACCAAGAGACGTGCTTTCGAGCAATCCGGAATCCCTTGCCTTGGCCGTAAAAGCCGTGCAATTCCCGAATATGCCCTATTAACAAGCGCTTCACTTCGCCAAGTGGCATCGGTGGCAGCAGCTCCCCAGTGTCCAGATAATGCTGGATTTCCCGGAAGATCCAGGGTCTCCCCTGAGCAGCACGGCCTATCATCAGGGCATCAGCCCCAGTGTAGTCGAGCACTGCTCTGGCTTTATGCGGGTCAGTAATGTCGCCATTCGCGATAATCGGAATGGAAACATTCTGCTTAACTGCCCGAATGCTGTCGTACTCCGCGTTGCCGTTGAACAGGCAGGCACGGGTTCGGCCATGAATCGTCAGGGCCTGTATACCACAATCTTCGGCCAGTTGGGCAATTTCTACACAGTTACGGTTCTCTGGTTCCCAGCCGGTTCGGATCTTAAGTGTTACCGGCACATCCACCGCGTTAACTACCGCGAGGAGGATCTGTCTAACCAGATCCGGGTACTGCAGTAACGCAGACCCTGCAAGCTTCCGGTTCACTTTCTTGGCTGGGCACCCCATATTGATGTCGATGATCTGTGCACCGCTGGCCACATTAATGCGCGCCGCGGCGGCCATATCATCAGGATCACATCCGGCTATTTGCACGGAACGGATCCCTGGTTCATCGCTATGTACCATACGTAGACGTGACTTATCCGTGCGCCACACCTCCGGGTTGGAGGAGAGCATTTCGGATACAGCCATCCCAGCACCCATTGCATGACATAAGGTTCTGAATGGGCGATCTGTGATGCCGGCCATCGGGGCCGCAATCAGGCAATTTGTTAACTGGTGGTGTCCAATGCGCATAGACAAAGACTGACCATACTGTGTCCGCAAGGGCGCGTATATTACGCATTTTTTCATTCAGATGAAAGGCCAAACTTTAACCAATCGACAGTTATTGGGCAATAAAAGTGCGCTTATCCTCCATTGGTAAAAATATTATGTTTATTTAACAATTGGTTGTGTGATTTTGCTTGATTTTTGTGCGCTAAAATATTCCACTAACGACAGGATTTTATCTTTACGCGCCGGTAATAACAGATCGTAACATCAGGTTATTTGTAACATTGTCAGCTTAATACTTTGACAAATCGGCAAGAATGATGCTGGAAATTACCGCCACCCCAGTGAGGGCAGCGGTAGTTGTCGCAGGCAAGAATCAATCGACGATGACGCGGCCGTTGAGCGGCTGTAGCGGACGATTGTTGTTATGGTGCACTACTGAGTGGAATTGACTAATCTGTTCGGCAGAAGCGCTTACAGGCTGATCTAGCACCAACCAACTGACCCCTTCGGAGCAGGGGGGCGTCGTCAGTGAACCGCTGAAGCGGTAGAAGTTAAACTGTTTCGGCAGCAGCGCTTTGATATCCAACGGCTTGTTCAGCACGGCGGTCTGATCGACGGCGGTAGGCATTTGTTGCCAGGCCTGCGCCAGTTGCGGATTGGCTTTACCTTGCTGGAACATCAGGGCCAGCACCGCCAGGGCACCGTCTTTGTCCTTGTAGACAAAGTGTGCTTCCAGTGGGAACTGCTTGCCGTCGATCTCGTTTTCGCTCGGGGCGTGGAAATGGAACTGCTGCAGCGTGAAGGTGTCGTTATCCAGCCGTAGGGTGTTACCTTCGCTGACGTTGACTTGAATGGTGTGCCCGTTGTTGACGATTTGCTGTTTGCCCGGCTGGAAAGCCAGCTCAAGTTTGCCGTGCTGGGTTTTCAGCGCGCCCTGGATGTTGACCGGGGACTGGTTTTTACCGGTTTCACACAGTGAAAAATCGGGTGAAAGCTTGCCCCAATGCGCCGGGTCTTCCTGGCCTTCATAGCCCCAATGAGCATGCTCTGCGGCACCGGTAGAGAAGCTGGCGGCCAACAGGGCGGCAAGCAACATTTTTCCTTTCATTTCCTAATCCTTGTCCAATAAAAATACCAATTATCCTGGGTGGGCGGCTCATATGCTGCGGGCTACCTTCACTCCGAGCAGGAGAATACCCCCAGCAAGTGCCGGGATAAACTGGCGGATCCTTAGGAAAAGAACAAAACCACCGGAACTGATTAAATTTCCGATGGTTTTTGGCAGGCGGGGAAAATGTAACTAGTTGCGTTGGCCGGTGATGCGGCACCACTCTTCGCGCTCGGCCACCGGATCGAGGTTGAACTTATCCTGGTAGGCTTCGGCTACGCTGGCGGCTTGAGTCGCCAGTACGCCTGACAGGCCCAGATAGCCGCCGGATTTTGGCAGGTCGCTGATTAACGGTGCCAGTTCACGCAGCGGGCCAGCGAGAATGTTCGCCACCACCACATCGGCCAACAGATCGGCCGGTTGGTCTTTTGGCAGATACAGCTCCAGACGCTCTGAAACGCCGTTACGCTGTGCGTTGTCGCGGCTGGCCTGAATGGCCTGGGGATCGATGTCGATGCCAATGGCGCGGGCGGCACCAAGTTTTAATGCGGCAATCGCCAGGATGCCGGAGCCACAGCCGAAGTCGATGACGGTTTTACCAGCCAGATCCAATCCATCCAGCCATTGCAGGCAAAGCGCGGTGGTCGGGTGTGTGCCGGTACCAAACGCCAGGCCTGGGTCTAACATGACGTTCACCGCGTCTGGATCGGGCACGTCACGCCAGCTTGGGCAAATCCACAGGCGCTCGCCAAAACGCATTGGGTGGAAGTTATCCATCCACTCGCGTTCCCAGTCTTTATCTTCCAACTGTTCGATTTTGTGGCGGAAACCGTTGCCCAGCAACGGGTGTTGTTCCAGTATGGCGACCACTTCGGCCATATCGGTTTCGGCATCATACAGGCCGATCACATCGGTATCGCCCCACAGCAGGGTTTCACCCGGCAGCGGTTCAAATACCGGATTATCGTGGGTGTCCTGAAAGGTGACCGACACCGCGCCGCTTTCAACCAACGCATCGCTCAGGTCTTCTGCCTGGCTGCCGGTGGTGTTCAGTTTTAGTTGGATCCAAGGCATAACAATTCTCTCAAGAAGATAAGGACGACGCCAACTGGCGTTTTTCGCCGTAGACGTTACCGAGATAAAACGCCAACAGGCTGAGTAACAGCGAAGGCACAATAGGATGCAATCCGGCCAGTTGCAGGCCGAAGCTGGCTAATAGCGTATAGCATAACGCACCGGTGACCATTGAGCTAAGGGCACCTTGCGCGTTGGCACGTTCCCAGTACAGGCCCAACACCAACGGCCACAGGAATACGGCCTCCAGGCCGCCGAATGCCAGCAGGTTCAGCCAGATGATCATTTCTGGCGGACGCCATGCGGCCAGCAGCACCAGCAATCCGAGGATCAGCGTAGTCAGGCTGGAGAAGCGTTTGATCATCTTCTCATTGTTCATCTGCAGAGGACGTACGCCCAGATAGAGGTCTTTGATGATCGTGGCTGAGGATTGCAGCAGTTGCGCATTAATGGTCGACATGATCGCTGCCATCGGTGCGGCCAGGAAGATCCCTGCGGCGTACGGCGGCAGCACGGTGATCATCAACGTTGGGATCACCTGATCGGGGATCTTCAGATCTGGCAGTACCGCACGGCCCAGGGCGCCAGCAAGGTGCATACCAAACATCAGAATTGCCACCACGATGGTGCCGAGGATAATGCCACGGTGCACGGCTTTGCTGTCTTTATACGAGATACAGCGCACGGCGGTGTGCGGCAGGCCAATGACGCCAAAGCACACCAGGATCCAGAACGAAGCCATAAACGGCAGGCTGAGGATCTGATCGCCGCCTTGCGGTGAGACCAACGCCGGATCGATCTGTTGCAGCTTATCAACCGCGCTGTGCAAGCCGCCTGCCGCGTGGATCACCGCAACCAGCAGTAATATCGTGCCTATCAGCATCACCAGCCCCTGCATGGCATCGTTCAGCACGCTGGCACGAAAGCCGCCAAACGCGGTGTACAGCGCAATGCTGATACCAAATATCAGCAGGCCGGTGTCGTAAGGAATGCCCGCCGCAGTCTCGAGCAGACGGGCGCCGCCGATAAACTGGACCGTCATCGCCCCAAGGAAGGCGACCAACAGACTTAGACTGGCTAGCCACACCAGCAAACGGCTCTTATAGCGAGCGAACAGCATATCGTTAAGGGTGATGGCATTGTAGCGCCGCGCCAGAATGGCAAACTTTTTCCCCAGCACGCCAAGTGAAAGCCAGACGGCGGGCAGTTGGATCATCGCCAGCAGCACCCAGCCAAGGCCGTATTTATAGGCGGCACCCGGTCCACCAATAAACGAACTGGCGCTGATATAGGTGGCGGTCAGCGTCATGGCCAGCACAAAGCCACCCATCGAACGGTTGCCGAGGAAATATTCACTCAGGAAGTTACCGCTTTGGCGACGGGTATAGGCATACACCGAAAGGCCAAATACCAGCAACAGATAGGCAACCAGCGGCAGAATGACCTCAGTTTGCATCGCTATCCTCCAGGGGGATATCGCGGAAGATGCCGCGTACCATCAGCCAGCACAGGCCTATAAACAGCAGCGGTACCAGCAGGCAGGCCATTTCGAACCAGTGTGGCAGCCCGGTGATCCCGGCGTTGCTGTCTGGCAGATAGGCCGCCAGCGACCAGGCCAGCAGGTAAAGCAGCGTCAGGCCCAGTGCCCAGCGTGCTTCGCGGTTAGCTTGAACAAAGCGTTGTTCCATCCGTGCCTCCAAGGGGTTTACGGTTATGGATTGGCAAAGGAGGGGATTTTACGACAAGGGACGGTTTTGCCAAGCCGTTATGTGGGCAATCGGGATAAAAAACCGGCCAAAGGCTGGCCGGTTGATGGGATTTACGCCTGTTGTGCAATAAAGTGCTCGATCTGCGCCAGGCTGGATAACCCTTCCATCGGCCCCTTATGGGACACCGCCAGGGCACCGCTGGCATTGGCATACTGCAACGCTTTTTCTGCGCTGAAGCCGGACAGGAACAGGCTGACAAAGGTAGCGCCAAAGCAGTCGCCTGCCCCGGTCGGATCGACCATCTTGCTGCTATAGCCTGGAGTGTGTAGCTCCTGCGTCTGGCCGTTCTGTTGCTGGTAATGGCTGGCCCCTTTCTGGCCCCGCTTGATCACGATATGGCTCACGCCGCTGGCCAAAAGTTCCTGCACGATATCCGCTTCCTGCTGATTTTTGCTGCTGGCAAAGTGGTGCACTTCTCCCTCGCTCGGCAGGAAGATATCGGTATATTCGAGGATGTAATCGAAGGCCTGGCTCATCTCCGGGATATTGAGCATCTCTTTGCGAATATTGGGATCGAACGACACCGTCCCCTTATTGGCCTTGACGATCTGGATCGCCCGGCGCATGGCATCGATGATGCGGAATGAGAACAGCGAAGAACCCATGATGTGGAAATGTTGGCACTGGTTCAGCAAGCCCAGATCGATATGGTCGGCGGTAAAGAAGCCGCAGGCGCTGTTGGGGATATTGAAGATAAAATCGCGTTCCAACGGGTTGCGATAGCTGACAAACGCCGTGCCGGTCGGGGCCTTGTCGATCACGCTGATGCCGTCGGTGATCACGCCTTCCAGACGCAGGCGCTCGATATTCAGGCGGCCAAAATCGTCGTTGCCCACGCAGCCAAACAGCGTGGAGCCAAAGCCAAGCCGCGCCACCTGAGCGGCATAGATAGCCGGTGCCCCGCTGGGGAACGGCCCAAGAAACTCGCCTGGCTGAGTGAATCCCTGATTATAATTTTTTGAAAGGAATTCAACCAGTAACTCACCCATCGTGCAGATGCTAACTGACATAAGTGCCCCTTTATTCCCCGATCGTTTCCCGGTTGGCCCAGGTAAAACATTCGTTATTGGTGTAGCGGATGCTGAAGTCGGATTCGAATAATTGCTGCTGATAATGTTCATTCACGCCACGGTTGGTCACCAGATTATCCACCTGGCTGAGGTGGCCGATAGTCCCGATCGCACTGGCCTGAATGGGCAAGTGGGTAATGATGGCGGTTTTATTCTGCGCCTTGTCCAGGCAGCGCTGGTAGTGGGACGCCAACAGCGGCTGGTCGATATTCAGGATGCCGGAGCTGTCCGTAATGCTGGCCTCGAGAATGCAGTGGTTGATGGTGAACTGTTGGATCACATTATCCAGCGCTTTACCGCTGAGCGCGGTATGTGAGCGGATCAACTCCCCACCTGCGACGATAATTTCACCGTCCAAAAACTGATCGGCCAGGATCGCATGCTGTAGGTCATTGACGATCAGCCGCAGCTTTTTCAGGCCGCTCAGGAACGGGATGATTTTGCGGCAGATGTCGCCGTGGCCGAGAAACAGCGTATCGCGATCGGCAATCATCCTGGCGCAGTGGCGGGCGATTTCCAACTGGTTAGCCAGCGTGAGCGGGGGCAGGGCGAGCCCTGTATCGATCGGCGCCGCCAACGGCTGTGTTGGGGTTGCAATGGCTCCGCCAAAGGATCGCTTGAGGTAGCCTTGTTGTTCAAGGTAGCTGAGATCGCCACGGATCGTCACGCCGGAAACCCCCAACTGGGCAGAAAGATCTTCGACCTTGATCTCTCCCTGCAGGCCGACGATTTCAGCAATTTTCAATCTGCGTTTCAGCAGGTTAGATGACTTTCTGGGCACATTTGCCCCCATCGTTAAACGGTAATAGGGGCTACTATATCCTTCATACTTTCTAATTGAAAGTAATACCCACGCAGGCTTTCGTTATTTTGAAAGTCTGCGATGGGTGAACGAACAAGCATATATTTTTACTATTATTCATAATGTTAGATGCTATTTTCGGGTGGGGTATACTCGTGGCATGGCGATCTTAAGCGCGCAAATACCGGAACATGCCTTATGTTTCGTAATTACCATCTTGTTAAGTTACGTTTTGAAAGTTATTTAATAATCTTCGATCCCTATCACGCTTTTTTGCCCATTTTATCTCTATATTCGGTTTCACTTAGAAAGTTTGTCCGAATAAGTTTTCATTTTGTAATTACCGACTGCGGTATCAGATGCGGGATCGAGGAGAATCGATGTACATCATTTCAAGCAAAAACATGCTGCAGAAAGCGCAGCAGCAAGGGTACGCGGTGCCGGCATTCAACATCCACAACCTGGAAATCTTGCAGGTGGTGGTCGAAACCGCTGCACAGTATCGTTCGCCGGTGATCCTGGCGGGAACGACCGGCACTTACCGCTACGGCGGGCTGGAAAACATCATCATGATCGTCAAGGCGCTGGCGCACGAGTATCAGATCCCGCTGGCGCTGCATTTGGATCATCACGAAGAACCCGCCGATATCTTCCATAAGATCAACGCCGGGATCCGTTCCGTAATGATCGACGGCTCTCACTTTCCTTTTGAAGAAAACGTGGCACTGGCCAAACAAATCGTAGAGTACAGCCACCGCTACGACGCTAGCGTTGAGGCAGAGTTAGGCCGCCTGGGAGGGCAGGAAGATGACCTGATCGTGGAAGGGAAAGACGCTATCTATACCTCTCCAGAGGCGGCGGTGGAGTTTGTTGCCCGTACCGGGATCGATTCGCTGGCGGTGGCTATCGGTACCGCGCATGGCCTGTACCAGTCCGAACCCAAGCTGGATTTTGCCCGCCTGGAACAGATACGCGATCGCGTTGAAGTGCCGCTGGTGTTGCACGGGGCTTCCGGCCTGAGCGATAGCGATATCCGCCGCTGTATCAGTTTAGGCATCTGCAAGGTCAACGTGGCGACCGAGCTGAAAATCGCTTTCTCGGATGCCCTGAAAGCGTATTTCCACCAGCATCCTGATGCCAATGACCCGCGCCATTATATGCAGCCAGCGAAAAGCGCCATGCAACGGGTGGTGGAAAAAGTGATTGGCGTATGTGGTTGTGAAGGTCAGCTGTAAATATTAATAAGTTCCCTACAAAACAGTAAGAAAAACCAAGCAGCAATAATAAAAACTGAGGATAGATCATGCATAAATTAAAGGTATTAGGCTCCGTGCTGGCCATCGGTCTGGCCGTATTTTCGCAGGCAACGTTAGCCAAGGAATATAAAATTGGCGCATCGCTGCTGACGCAACAGCATCCATTCTATATTGATCTGGCCGATGCAATGAAAGCGGAAGCCAAGAAAGACGACGTGGTGCTGAATATTTCCATTGCCAATCAGGACCTGAATAAACAACTCTCCGACGTAGAAGACTTTATTACCAAGAAGGTCGACGCCATTATTATTTCCCCGGTGGATTCCAAAGGCGTACAGGCGGCGATTATCAAAGCGGAGAAAGCCGGTATTCCGGTGATTACCGTTGATGTGGCCGCCGAGGGCGTGCCGGTGGTCACTCACGTGGCTACCGACAACTACGCCGGTGGTGTCGAAGCGGGCAAGCTGATGGGCAAACTGCTCAACGGTAAAGGCAAGGTAGCGATTATCGATTATCCGGCGCTGCAATCGGTGGTGGCACGCGTGGACGGCTTCAAGAAAGGGCTGGCTGATACGCCAGACGTGAAGATTGTGGCGATCCAAACCGGCATCACCCGGGCGGAAGCGTTAACCGTAGCGCAGAACATGATGCAGGCACACCCGGATCTGAACGGCCTGTTTGGTTTTGGTGATGATGCTGCGCTGGCTGCGGTGATCGCCGCCAAATCCGCGCGTAACGACAATATCAAGATCATCGGTTTCGACGGGATGAAAGAGGCTCGCGACGCCGTCGACAGCGACAAGACCTTCGTGGCAGTTATCCGCCAATACCCAGACCAAATGGGAGCCAAGGCAATTGATGCCGCCGTCGACCATTTGAATGGTAAACCTGTAGCGAAAATGATCCCGGTCGCACCTGGTGTTTACACCGGTAAATAGCCCCTCACCCCAACCCTCTCCCACAGGGAGAGGGAGCTGTCCGAAGTATGTAGTTAGCCCATACAACTTCGGAAAGTGAGGGAGTAATAAGAAAGGCAGGGTATTACGCAGAGAAATCAGCGAACTCGATCGGTCCCCTCTCCCTGTGGGCTGAGGAATCCCCAGAAAAATCGAGATGAGAAATAGGCTGTTTTTTAGCCAAAAGCGGACTAAAAAATAGCCTCAAGCAGACGAGAAGAAGTGGTTCGTCATTCTCTCACTGCCAATTTACGACCAAAATGGAACAGATTGATCGTAAAACACTCGCTCTAGTTCTCTGAAACCACTAAGAAAAAATTAGTGGGGATTCCTCAGCCCTGTGGGAGAGGGTTAGGGTGAGGGCTATTTGGGTGGAGGAAATAATGACGGATACGGTGCTGGCGGTAACGGAAATAGCCAAAAGTTTCGGCCATGTTCATGCATTAAAAAATGTCAGCCTGAAAATACGCAAAGGTAAAGTCCATACGCTGCTCGGCGAAAATGGCGCCGGTAAATCCACGTTAATGAAAATATTGGCAGGCATTTATCCGCCGACCAAAGGAGAAATACGACTCAAAGGGCAGAGCGTCACTATTGCCAACCCCCAGCATTCCAGAAAGTTGGGTATCGCGATTATTTTTCAGGAGCTGAGCCTGAGCAATAATATGAGCGTAGCAGAGAATATCTATGCCAATAATGAGCCAACCCGTTTTGGTTTTATTAACGATGGTCAGATGGTGAATGATTGCCAGCGCCTGCTGGCGGACTTGGCCATTCCGCTCGATCCGCAGCAAATTGTCGGCACCATGTCGATGGCCCAGCGCCAACTGGTAGAGATTGCCAAGGCGCTGAGTTACCCGGCGGATGTCGTGATCATGGATGAACCCACGTCGTCCCTGAGCGATAACGAGGCGGACATCCTGTTTGGCATTATCGACAAGCTGAAACAGCGCGGCTGCGCGGTGATTTATATCTCGCACCGCATGGATGAGATCATGCGGGTATCTGACGATATCTCGGTGCTGCGTGACGGCGAGTTCATCGCCACCCATGATAAACACCAAACCGATATTCACCGGCTGATTGCCCAGATGGTTGGCCGCGAAATGACCAATATCTACCCGCCACGCATCGGCGAACCTCCTTCAGCGGAGAAAGTGCCGGTGCTGGAAGTCAGGCAATTTTCGCAGGACAAACTGTTTCACGATATCCATTTCTCACTGCGTGCAGGTGAAGTGCTGGGCTTTTTTGGGCTGGTGGGATCGGGGCGTTCAGACGTGATGAAGGCAATTTTTGGCCTGACTGGCTATCAAGGTGAAATTCGCATCGATGAGGCGGTAGTCACTATTCGCAATCCAAAGCAGGCGATAGAGCATGGCATCGCCTTCGTGACGGAAAACCGCAAGGAGGAGGGGTTGGTGCTGATGCATGACGTCAGCATGAACACCCATCACGTGGCCTTTCAGTATGCGGGCTCCAGCCTGATCAACCATAAGCACGAAGAGGCGAAAACCCAGCAGGCAATCCGGCGGATGAACATCAAGGTCAGCTCGCCACATCAACTGGTCAGCACCCTGAGCGGGGGCAATCAGCAAAAGATCGTGCTGTCGAAATGGTTGGAAAAGGTGCCACGCATCTTAATTCTCGACGAGCCAACGCGCGGCGTGGATGTTGGCGCCAAGTTCGAGATTTATAACGTCATACGCCAGCTTGCTGCACAGGGCACTGCCATTATCTTGATCTCTTCCGAACTGCCGGAAGTCATGGCGCTCAGCGATCGGCTGGTGGTGATGCGCGCCAAGCAGATCGCCGACGTTTTTGCCACCGATGGACTCACGCAAACCCAGGTCATGACCGCAGCAACAGGAGTGAAATAATGAGCGATAAAGTGCTGGCCGCCGAGGGCCATTCGGCGTTCAACGGGCCAGGGAAACTGGCAAAAGCCGCCAAACAGTACGGCGGCATACTGGCGGGCCTGGTGGCCTTGGTGATCCTGTTCAGCGTGATCAACGACAGTTTCCTGAGCGTAAATAATATTACCAATATTATTTTGCAGGTCTCGATCATTGCCATCACCGCCTATGGCATGACTTACGTGCTGTTGCTGGGGGATATCGATCTTTCGGTGGGGTCAACCATTGCACTGGTGGGGACTTTTGCCGCGCTTGGCCTGTCGTTTGGCATCCCGTTTATTCTGGTGATCCCGCTGTCGATTATGGCCGCGCTGGTGTTGGGCCTGGTTAACGGTAGCCTGACTGCGATGGCCGGTATCCCGTCGTTTATCGTTACCGTCGCGACGATGGGGATCTTCCGGGGTATCGCCTATATCGTCACCGATGGCACGCCGATCATGATCAAGAACGAGGCGTTTCTGGCGCTGGGTAACGGCGAGTTCCTCTATATCCCGATCCCCATCTGGATCCTGTTGGTGTTGCTGATCGTCAACCACTTCATCCTGTCGAAAACCACCTTTGGCCGCAAAATTTATATCACCGGCGGCAATAAAGAGGCCGCGATCTATTCGGGGATTAACGTTTCTGCGCTGAAAATAAAGGTCTTTATGATCACCGCCGTGATGGCGGGCATCAGCGGCATGATCCTGGCTTCACGGCTGTATTCCGGCCAGCCTAACGCCGCGCTGAGCTATGAGCTGGATGCCATTGCCGCCGCCGTGTTGGGGGGCACCAGCCTGAATGGCGGCTACGGCACGGTGATCGGCACCATGATCGGCGCGCTGACCATCGGGGTCATCAACAACGGTATGAATTTAATGAACGTGCCTTATTTCTATCAAATGGTGGTGAAGGGGCTGGTGATCCTTATCGCGGTGTATGTCGACGTCAGAAACAAGAAGAAACGTGGCTAACGATCACAGGCAGATTTGTATAAGGAACGGGACAATGAGAAAAATTTATACCATCGGCGAGATCCTGGTTGAGATCATGGCCGATAAGGTTGGCCAATCTTTTACCCATCCAGGCTTATGGAATGGTCCTTTCCCCAGTGGTGCCCCGGCGATTTTTATCGACCAGGTGACCAAGCTGGGCGGGCAGTGCGGCATTATCAGCTGCGTGGGTAACGACGGCTTCGGCACGCTGAATATCGAACGCCTAAAGGCTGACGGAGTGGATACGCGAGGCATCCGTGTGTTGCCGCATGAGACTACCGGCAGCGCCTTTGTTACCTACCACTCCAACGGCGATCGCGATTTTATTTTCAATATCAAGAACGCAGCCTGTGGGAAATTATCGGCCGAGCATGTGAATGCTGAACTGCTGCAGGACTGCCAGCACTTCCACATCATGGGTTCATCGCTGTTTTCCTTCCATATGGTGGATGCGGTGAAGAAGGCGGCGGGGATCGTCAAAGCGAACGGCGGCACCTTGTCTTTCGATCCGAATATCCGCAAGGAAATGCTCAATATCCCCGAGATGCGTGATGCGCTGCATTACGTGCTGGAGCTGACCGATATCTATATGCCGAGTGAAGGCGAAGTGATGCTGCTGTCCTCCCAAACCACGCTGGATGAGGCGATTGCTCGCTACCTGAAGGACGGCATTAAAGAAGTGGTGGTGAAACGCGGCAGTAAAGGGGCGAGCTATTATTCCGCGGATGAAACCCTGCATGTCGACAGCTATGCCGTAGACGAGGTTGATCCGACCGGGGCAGGCGACTGCTTTGGCGGCGCTTATATTGCTTGTCGGTTGCAGGGGCACGGCGTTTCCCAGGCGCTGCGCTATGCCAATGCCTGCGGCGCGCTGGCGGTGACCCGGCGTGGGCCAATGGAAGGGACCTCTACCTTCGCTGAAATCGACGCTTTCTTGCAGCAGCAACGGACCGTGCCGGTCGGCGCGCTGTAAGTAACATTCCAACGTCCTGAATATTCAGTTCAGGACATTGCTTACCCTGTGACTTGAAAGGCGACGGGTAAATGAGGCCAAAAGTATGAAATCTATTATTAAGCAGCATAAAAGCGGCAAGCATATTGGCATCTGTTCGGTTTGCTCGGCACATCCGTTGGTGATCGAGGCCACGTTGCGTTTTGACCTGGCTAGCCAGCGTAAGGTATTGATTGAGGCCACCTCCAACCAGGTGAACCAATTCGGCGGTTACACCGGAATGAAACCGGCGGATTTCCGCGAGTTTGTGTATGCCATTGCCGCCAAGGTTGGCTTCCCGCAGTCACGGTTGATATTGGGGGGTGACCATCTTGGGCCGAACTGTTGGCAGGATGAACCGGCTGGGCTGGCGATGGAGAAAGCCGAACGCCTGATTGCCGATTACGTTCAGGCCGGGTTCAGTAAAATTCATCTGGATGCTTCCATGTCCTGCGCGGACGATCCGGTTCCTTTGCCGCCAACGGTGGTGGCCGAGCGTGCGGTACGGTTATGTGCGGTGGCGGAAGCTGCGGCCACTCCTGAGCAGCGGCACGCGCTGAGCTACGTGATAGGTACGGAAGTGCCGGTTCCAGGTGGGGAAAGCCACGCTATCGCTCAGGTACACGTCACGCGGCCACAGGATGCCGCCGAGACCATCGAGACGCATCGGCTGGCATTTGCTCGCTTAGGCTTGGAGCAGGCCATGGGAAGGGTGGTGGGGCTGGTGGTACAGCCGGGAGTCGAGTTCGACCATTCCACGGTGATCCACTACCAGCCGGAACAGGCGCGCCAGCTTTCCGCCATGATTGAGTCAACGCCGTTGGTGTTTGAGGCCCATTCTACGGATTATCAAACCCCGAAAGCGTTCCGCCAGTTGGTGCGCGATCACTTTGCGATCCTGAAAGTCGGCCCGGCGCTGACCTTTGCCCTGCGTGAGGCGATCTTCAGCCTGGCGCTGATCGAGAAGGAACTGATCGCCGCAGAACAGCAGAGCCACGTGCTGGCGGTGATCGACAGCGTGATGCAGGATGAGCCCAAGTATTGGAAGAAGTATTACGATCCGCGTCATTCGAAGGCGATGATCGATCTGCACTACAGCCTGTCCGATCGGATCCGCTATTACTGGCCTGAAGCGCGCATCAGCGCGGCCATCGACAAGCTGGTGGCAAACCTGAGCGGGGTAACCATTCCGTTGGGTATGCTGAGCCAGTATTTTCCGCTGCAATTTCCACGCCTGATGGCTGGCGAGTGTGCTGGTGACCCACATAGCCTGATGATCGACAAGATCCAGGAAGTATTGCGTGCGTATGCGTATGGGTGTAATGAGCGGCAGGAAGAGGCGCTAAACGTGCTTTGAGGCAGAGACCCAGCCCCAATAAAAAAACACCGCAGAAGTTCTCATGCGGTGTTTTTTATTAGCCCAATATCGTTAACCGATAATCAGGTTTCCTGCAGACCCAGCTTCTTCTCCAGATAGTGGATGTTGGTGCCACCATGCTGGAAGTTTTCGTCGGTCATGATCTTCTGCTGCAGTTCAACGTTGGTTTTGATGCCATCGATGATCAGCTCAGCCAGGGCGTTCTTCATGCGGGCAATTGCCACGTCACGGTTTTCACCGTAGGTGATCAGCTTGCCAATCATGGAGTCATAGTACGGCGGCACGGTATAGCCAGCGTAGATATGAGATTCCCAACGCACGCCGAAACCACCAGGAGCGTGGAAGCGGGTGATCTTGCCTGGGCTTGGCAGGAAGGTGTTCGGGTCTTCGGCGTTGATACGGCATTCCACCGCATGACCTTGTACCTTCACTTCGTCCTGTTTGATCGACAGCGGTTGACCGGCAGCGATACGCAGCTGCTCTTTGATCAGATCCACGCCGGTGATCATTTCGGTAACCGGGTGTTCCACCTGGATACGGGTGTTCATTTCAATGAAATAGAACTCGCCGTTCTCATACAGGAACTCAAAGGTACCCGCACCGCGATAGCCGATTTCCACACAGGCTTTTGAGCAGCGCTCGCCGATGTAGCGGCGCAGCTCTGGGGTGATCCCCGGTGCTGGTGCCTCTTCGACCACTTTCTGGTGGCGGCGCTGCATGGAGCAGTCACGTTCAGCCAGATAGATGGCGTTGCCCTGACCGTCTGCCAACACCTGAATTTCGATGTGGCGTGGGTTTTCCAGGTACTTCTCCATATACACCATGTCGTTGTTGAAAGCCGCTTTGGCTTCCGCTTTGGTCATGGAGATGGATTGCTCGAGATCTTTGTCGCCGCGCACTACGCGCATGCCGCGACCGCCGCCGCCACCGGAAGCCTTGATGATCACCGGATAACCGATGCGCTTGGCGAAGGCACGGTTTTTGTCCATGTCATCGGTCAGCGGGCCGTCGGAGCCTGGTACGCAAGGTACGCCGGCTTTTTTCATCGCGCTGATGGCAGAAACCTTGTCACCCATCAGGCGAATGGTTTCGGCGCGTGGGCCGATGAAGATAAAGCCAGAGCGCTCTACCTGCTCGGCAAAGTCGGCGTTCTCGGACAAGAAGCCATAACCCGGGTGGATCGCCACGGCGCCGGTAATTTCGGCGGCGGAGATGATGGCCGGGATGTTCAGATAGCTTTTAACTGACGGTGCAGGGCCGATACAAACGGTCTCATCCGCCAGCAGAACGTGTTTCAGATCGCGGTCGGCACTTGAGTGAACGGCAACGGTTTTGATGCCCAGTTCTTTACAAGCGCGCAGGATACGTAGCGCGATCTCGCCACGGTTGGCGATAACAATTTTATCTAGCATGGTGCGCCTCGTTATTCGATGACGACCAGTGGCTCGTCAAATTCAACCGGTTGGCCGTTTTCTACCAGGATCGCTTTAACCACACCGGATTTGTCAGCTTCAATCTGGTTCATCATTTTCATGGCTTCAACGATGCACAGAGTATCACCAGCATTCACTTTCTGGCCCACTTCCACGAAGGCTTTCGCGTCCGGGCTTGGGGTGCGGTAGAAGGTCCCTACCATTGGTGAACGAACGGTATGGCCACTCATGGCCGCTGGTGCTGCTGGGGTTTCTGCTGCAGCAGGGGCAACGGCGTTGGCCAGAGCAGGTTGCTGCTGCTGGGCTGGCATTGCGTACTGTTGCATCATTGGGTAAGCCTGCACCGGTGCGGCACGGCTGATGCGAACCGACTCTTCGCCTTCAGAGATTTCCAGTTCAGAAATGCCTGATTCTTCAACCAGTTCGATCAGTTTCTTGATTTTACGAATATCCATGAGTGTGATTCCGTACTCTTTTTGTGTAGCAATTAGTGGGTTTTTGACAAACGGCGAACCGCTGCCTGTAAAGCAAATGTGTAGCCATCCGCGCCGAGGCCACAGATCACGCCTACCGCGATATCAGACAGGTAGGAGTGATGACGGAAAGGCTCACGAGCGTACACGTTGGACAGGTGGATCTCGATAAACGGGATCTGTACTGCCAACAGTGCATCGCGCAACGCCACGCTGGTGTGCGTGAATGCGGCAGCGTTAATCAGGATAAAATCCGTATTGCCGCGTGCCTGATGAATGCGTTCGATGAGCGCATGCTCGGCGTTGGACTGCAGATGACTCAGGGTGATATCTAGCACGAGCGCCTGGTTTTCCAATCCGTTAACAATCTCTGCCAGCGTAGCGCTGCCGTACTTTTCCGGCTCACGCGCCCCCAGCAGATTGAGATTGGGGCCGTTCAGAAGCAAAATGTGAAACTTATCCGCCATTGTGCTGGTATCTCCGGCAATAAAACCATCATCGTAGAAAATAACCCGATGTCACCGATTTGTCACCTGTTACGCGCAGATTTTACAGCTGCGACAGGGACAAGGTCGGGCATTATAACGATATCGTGGCAATTCGCAGCTAAATACTGGTCTTATCAGCGAAGATATTCAACCCTAAATCAGCAAACACCAAGTGCCGCTATTGGATTATGAGGGGTAGAACACAGAAAAGTTCCGCTCCCCGACCTGGGATTTTTACCGTCAATCTTGCCGGTTTTAGCGCGGTTTACGCCACCACGAGCGGAATTTCTTGTAACGCAGAGCTAACAGCAGCAGCGCCAGCGACGCATAAATAAAAGGCTGCGGTGACAACGTTTTTACCGACCAAAGGTAGTGGATCGGTGCCAGGATCGCCACCAGATAGACGAAGTTGTGCAACTTCTGCCAGTTGGCCCCCAATTTACGCTGCGCCCATAGCGTTGAGGTGGCCGCCAGAGCCAGCAAAATCAACCAGCAGAGGATACCTAGCGTCAGATAGGGGCGGGTTACCAGTTCGCGCCCCAGCAAGCCAATGTTGCTCAGCCCCAGTTCCAGCGTCGAGTAGCTTACCAGATGCAAGGTTCCCCAGGCAAAACACCACAAACCCAGCAGGCGTCGGCAACGGATCAGCAACGGCTGGCGTGCGTAGCGTGCCAATGGAGTGACGAGCAGGGTGGCCAGCAGCAATTTCAACGTCATCCTGCCGGTAAAATGCTGGATATCCTTGGCCGGATCGGCGCTCAACCAGCCCTGATCGACGGACAACACCAGCCACAGAAAGGGCAGGAATGCCGCCAGGTAGATGGCAACTTTTAGCCAGGTGATCTGCTTGGGGGTTAAGCGCACTCAGAAGTTCTCCCGTAAATCGAGGCCGCGATAGAGCGAAGCCACCTGATCGGCATAACCGTTAAACAGCAGCGTCGGCTGGCGTTTCACATCCAGAATGCCGCCGGAACCGATAAAGCGTTCGGTGGCCTGCGACCAGCGAGGATGATCGACATGGGGATTCACGTTGGCGTAAAAACCATATTCGTTGGGCGCAGACAGATTCCAGGTGGTTGGCGGTTGTTCGCGGGTCAGGGTGATCTGTACGATAGACTTGATGCCTTTGAAGCCGTACTTCCATGGGGTGATCAGGCGCACCGGAGCACCGTTTTGCGGTGGCAGCATCTTGCCATACACGCCCACGGTCAACAGAGCCAGTGGATGCATGGCTTCATCAAGGCGCAAACCTTCGACATAGGGATACTTGAGGCCACCACCAATAAAGCGATCTTTCTGGCCTGGCATCTGCTCTGGATCGTACAGCGTTTGAAAAGCCACGTAACGCGCATTGCTGTTGGGTTCCGCCAGCTTAAGCAGTTTGCCCAGCTCAAAGCCGATCCACGGCACCACCATCGACCAGGCTTCGACGCAGCGCATGCGATAAATGCGTTGCTCCAGCGGGAAACGCTTGAGTAAATCGTCGATGTCCAGCGTTATAGGCTTGCCGACTTCGCCGTCGATTTTCACCTTCCAGTCCGTCGTTTTCAGGGAGCCTGCGTTGGCCGCGGGATCGGCCTTATCCAGGCCAAATTCGTAGAAATTATTGTACCCCATGACTTTTTCTTCCGGTGTCAGCTCCAGCTTGGCTTGCCAGGCTTCGGGCTTGCTGAAGTCTAGCGGTTTGCCTGCTGGAGCCGGGGGCCGATCGTTACCTTTGAACCAGGAAAGCAAGTCGGCCTGTGCCTGGATGGGCAAAGCCAGTGAGGCTGCCGTGATCCCTAGCGCCTGGAGCACCTTGCGCCGCTGATAGAACACGCTTTCCGGCGTGACATCGGCTTCGGTCAGTTTTCGCTGTTGTTTCATTTTTTATCTCCGCAAGTGATGGTGTAAGCATGGCGTGAAAGCCAACTTTCTGCGAGAGGGGGGATGTAAAGAGAGGTAAACGAGAGGTAATTTCTTGTGGGGAAAAAGCGGGCGCCGGATGCGGCGCCCCACAGATTATGAACGGATTTTTACCAGGGTGCGGCCAGTGATTTGATTGTTCATCAGCGCGGTAGCCGCGGCAGGCACGTCTTCCAGCTGAATTTCCTGGGTGGCTTGATCATAGAAACTTTCTGGCAGAATACCGGCCAGACGTTCCCAGGCGGTTTGGCGACGATGCAGCGGCGTCAGCACCGAATCAACGCCTTGCAGACGCACGTTACGCAAGATAAACGGCATCACGGTAGTCGGCAACTGGTAGCCTCCCGCCAGGCCGCAGGCGGCAACGGTGCCGTTATAATTCATCTGCGCCAGCACGCGAGCCAGCAATTTGTCGCCGACGGTGTCGATGGCGCCGGCCCACAGCTGTTTCTCCAGCGGGCGCGGTGTTTCAATATATTCGCTACGGGGCAGCACGGTTTTGGCACCGAGGGATTTCAGATAGTCGGTATTGCTGTCGCGCCCGCTGATGGCGGTGACGCTATAGCCCAGTGCGGACAGTAGGGCGACCGCCGTGCTCCCCACGCCGCCGCTGGCTCCGGTGACCAGCACGTCGCCGTCCTCCGGTTTCACTCCGCCTTCTTCCAGTGCCATCACGCACAGCATGGCGGTAAAGCCGGCGGTGCCGAGGATCATCGCTTTGCGTTCACACAGCCCTTTTGGCAGTGGTACCAGCCATTCGCCGCTAACGCGGGCCTGTTCGCCCAACCCGCCCCAGTGATTTTCGCCAACGCCCCAGCCGGTGAGTACTACGCTCTGGCCTGGTTTAAAACGCGGATCTTTGCTGCTGTGTACCAGGCCTGCAAAATCGATACCAGGCACCATTGGGAAGTGACGAATGATTTTCCCCGTGCCGGTGATCGCCAGGGCATCCTTATAGTTGAGGCTGGACCAGTTGACGTCGACAGTCACATCCCCTTCTGGCAACTGCTCACTATCAATATTCTTGACTTGTGCCAGGGTTTTTTCGCCATCTTGTTCCAATAATAATACGCGCATGCATCGCTCCCCGCTTTTTCATATATTATATGAATGTATGGTTCAGTATTGTCTGACTATATGCATAATAAAAAAGCCTGTCCTGATAAAGGACAAAAAAAGAGTGTTTAATGGTTTTCTTCGTCGGTCAGGCTTGATAGCTTTGTATGAGCTAACCTGATGCTTGGCAAAGAAATTGAAGTCGCTTCATGATTTTTAATATCAGGGTATTGCGTTGTTTTCAATCGAGCAGGAACGGGGCCTTGGAACTTCAAAAGGTGGCTCTTCATTTTATCATCGCGCAGAAGGCACAGGGATGAGATTTACAACCAAACTCTCTGCACTAATCACCCTGCTCGTCGCATTGGCTATGTTTTTGATGCTGATGGGGTGTTCATACAGTTTCTTTTACGTGACTCAGGAGCGCCTAGAGCGCCGTTTTGAAGCCCTGGCCACCTCCATCGATCAGGCAATGCTGCTGCAACCGCTGCAGGCTCAGGATAACTGGCTGCCCCTGGTGATGCGGCCGCTAGGCATCGTGGCGATTAATGTCGATACCGAAACCAGCAACCTTTTCTCCTACAGCCTACCGACCATCAAAGCCCCCTGGGCATCGCTGGCTGGCTACCGCCAAACCTCGTTGACCATGATGCATCACCCCGGCACCCGGGTAAGTGTCACCTACCTCGATCCGTTCGCCAGCGACGTGCGTTCATTGCAGTCCACGGCGGCGGTCACGCTGTCGATCGTCATCATGGTGGTGATACTGCTGTTCAGTTTACGCTGGCTGCGTGAACAGGCGGTAGGTGAAGATCGCCTGGAACGCCGGGCGCGGCGCATTCTCAACGGCGAACGTGAACAGGTGCTGAAGGGAGACGTTCGCGAATGGCCCGCCAGCGTCAGCGGTGCGTTGGATCGGCTGCTGGCCGATCTGGCCGAAGCGCGTGAGGAGCGCAGCCGGGTAGATACCCTGATCCGTGCTTTTGCCGCTCAGGATGCGAAAACCGGCCTCAATAACCGGTTGTTCTTTGATAACCAGCTCACCACTCAGTTGGAAGATGTCGGGTCACACGGCATCGTCATGATGGTGCGCCTGCCAGATTTCGATACCCTGCGTGAAATTCACGGCAATGCCGCGGTGCAGGAGCTGATGTATTCGTTGGTCAACCTGCTGTCCACCTTTGTCATGCGTTACCCTGCCGCCTTGCTGGCCCGTTATTTCCACAGTGATTTTACCGTTCTGCTGCCACACCGCACGCTGAAGGAAGCGGACGGCATCGCGGCGCAACTGGTCAACGCGATCGACTCCTTGCCCTCAACGGCGTTGATTGACCGTGAGGCGTTCTTGCATATTGGTATTGTGGCCTATCGCAGCGGGCAGACCCCGGAAGAGATCATCGATTACGCCGAACAGGCAACCCGTCATGCCGTACTGCAAGGCGAAAACGGCTGGTACGTCTATGACAGCAATGTGCCGGAGAAAGGGCGCGGCAGCGTTAAATGGCGCACTCTGCTGGAACAGGTGCTGGCGCGCGGTGGCCCTCGTTTATATCAAAAACCGGCGGTGACGGTGGAAGGCGATGTGCATCACCGCGAAATCATGAGCCGGATTTATGATGGCGCACAGGAACTGTTGCCTGCCGAGTACATGCCGCTGGTCAATCAGCTTGGCTTGGCGGAAAGCTATGACCGCCAGCAGATGAATCGGATTATTCCTTTATTGGCGCTGTGGCCGGAAGAGACGCTGGCGTTTCCACTATGCGTTGATTCATTATTGCAGCGCAGTTTCCAACGTTGGCTGCGCGATACCCTGTTACAGTGTGAAAAAAGTCACCGCAGGCGAATTCTGATTGAACTTGCAGAGGCAGATGTGTGTCAACATATCGACCGTTTGCGTCCGGTGCTGCGATTGCTGACCGGATTGGGCTGTCGTCTGGCAGTTTCTCAGGCCGGGTTGACGGTGGTGAGTACCTCTTATATCAAGTCGTTACCGGTGGAGATCGTCAAGCTTCACCCTGGGTTGGTAAGGAGTATTGACCGGCGGGATGAGAATCAGCTGTTCGTTCAGAGCTTGACCGGTGCCTGCGAAGGTACTCAAGCGAAGGTTTTTGCCGCCAGCGTGCGTACACGCAACGAATGGCAGACGCTGAAAGAGCGCGGGATCCTTGGTGGGCAGGGGGACTTTTTCGCTTCGCCAGAGCCGATCGATATAGCTCGCAAAAAATATTCGCGTCGATATCGTGTTTAACCTGATGACCGGGCAAAAATTAACGTAGAATGGCCCGTCTTTTCCTGTGGGCGTCAGTAGGTGCTTACCACCGGTGACAATCAGGAAAAATGTTAGATTTTATGAGCTGTGTTACTGCCGTTTGGTACGTTGATTTGGTGGCTAGCTGAGCCTTTGTTGAGGGATATCAGGCCCCATTCGCTTTCCGTGCATTCGGTCACAAATAACGCAGACTAATTTTCACCGAAGTAGGACGTTTTTGCGCCTTGTCGCTGCTTCGTGTGGTTGGTAAAGTAGGCGGATTTTATTTTCCGCCCCCAGCTTGCAGGATTATCCTTTCGTTATGTTTAAGAAATTTCGTGGCATGTTTTCTAATGACTTGTCCATCGACTTGGGTACCGCCAATACCCTGATTTATGTTAAAGGACAAGGCATTGTACTGAATGAACCGTCGGTGGTTGCCATTCGTCAGGATCGTGCCGGCTCACCCAAGAGCGTTGCGGCCGTAGGTCATGATGCCAAGCAAATGCTGGGGCGTACGCCTGGCAATATCGCGGCTATTCGCCCAATGAAAGACGGCGTGATCGCCGACTTCTTTGTCACCGAAAAAATGCTGCAGCATTTCATCAAGCAGGTTCACAGCAACAGCTTTATGCGCCCTAGCCCGCGCGTACTGGTTTGCGTACCTGTAGGTGCCACCCAGGTTGAACGCCGTGCAATCCGTGAGTCCGCTCAGGGTGCAGGCGCGCGTGAAGTCTTCCTGATTGAAGAGCCTATGGCTGCGGCGATCGGTGCGGGTCTGCCAGTATCGGAAGCCACTGGCTCCATGGTGGTTGATATCGGTGGTGGTACTACTGAAGTGGCGGTGATCTCGCTTAACGGCGTGGTGTACTCCTCTTCCGTGCGTATCGGCGGTGACCGCTTTGACGAAGCCATCATTAATTATGTGCGCCGTAACTACGGTTCACTGATCGGTGAAGCTACCGCAGAACGTATCAAGCACGGTATCGGCTCGGCCTATCCGGATGACGAAGTGCGTGAAATTGAAGTGCGTGGCCGTAACCTGGCAGAAGGTGTGCCGCGTGGCTTTACCATGAACTCCAATGAAATTCTCGAAGCTTTGCAGGAACCTCTGACCGGTATCGTCAGCGCGGTCATGGTTGCGCTGGAACAGTGCCCGCCGGAACTGGCTTCCGATATCTCCGAACGCGGTATGGTGCTGACCGGTGGTGGCGCATTGCTGCGTAACCTGGATCGCCTGCTGATGGAAGAGACCGGTATCCCGGTAGTGGTGGCTGAAGATCCTCTCACCTGTGTGGCACGCGGTGGTGGCAAGGCGTTGGAAATGATCGACATGCATGGCGGCGATTTGTTCAGCGAAGAATAGTGAGCAGCCCCAGAATGGAGGGATCGTAGCGGATGACGGCATTAACCTGGCATCTGGTGCGTTCCCCTTTCTGTTGTCGAGGAACGTGCATAATTTATGAAGCCGATTTTTAGCAGGGGGCCTTCCCTGCAACTACGACTTTTCCTGGCAGTGATCGTGGCGATTGCGTTGATCGTTGCCGACAGCCGGCTCGGTACGTTCGTTAAAATACGAAACTACATGGACACCGCCGTCAGCCCTTTTTACTTCTTGGCTAACGGGCCGCGTAAAGTTTTGGACAGCGTATCGGAAACGCTGGCTACCCGCCAACAGCTAGAGCTGGAAAACCGTGCTCTGCGGCAGGAACTGTTACTCAAAAACAGCGATAATCTTCTTCTTGGCCAATTCAAACAGGAAAATGCCCGTTTGCGTGAGCTGTTAGGCTCGCCGTTGCGCCAGGACGAACACAAAATGGTCACTCAGGTGATCTCTACCGGTTCAGACCCCTATAGCGATCAGGTCGTGATTGATAAAGGGTCGGACAACGGGGTTTATGAAGGCCAGCCGGTTATCAGTGATAAAGGCGTGGTCGGGCAGGTGGTGGCGGTGGCTAAAATGACCAGCCGCGTCCTGTTGATCTGTGATGCTTCCCATGCGTTGCCGATCCAGGTATTGCGCAATGATATCCGGGTGATTGCCGCAGGCAGTGGCTGTACGGATGACCTGCAGCTGGAACATCTGCCGGGCAATACCGATATCCGCGTCGGGGATGTGCTGGTCACCTCCGGTTTGGGCGGGCGCTTCCCGGAAGGGTATCCGGTCGCTGTGGTGTCCTCGGTAAAAGTGGATAACCAACGCGCCTATACCGTGATCCAGGCGCGACCAACCGCTGGTCTGCAACGCTTGCGCTATCTGTTGTTACTATGGGGTGCCGATCGCAACGGCACCATGCCGCTGCCGCCGGAGGAAGTTCACCGCGTTGCCAATGAACGCCTGATGCAGATGATGCCGCAGGTATTGCCACCGGCTGATGCCATGGGCCCACCGGCTCCGCTGCCGGCTCCCGCTACCGGTACCGTTCAGCCGCCACCGGTGGGGGCAACCCGATGAATCGCTATCGCAGCAACGGGCGCTGGATTATCTGGCTGTCATTCCTGGTAGCATTAGTGCTGCAAATCATGCCGTGGCCGGACCAAATCTACATGTTCCGGCCATCCTGGCTGCTGCTGATCCTCACTTACTGGGTGATGGCGTTACCCCATCGGGTTAACGTCGGCACCGGCTTTATCCTGGGGTTGATCATGGATCTGATCCTGGGTTCCACGCTCGGCGTGCGTGCGCTGGCCATGGGCATCATCGCCTATCTCGTCGCGTTCAAATTCCAATTATTCCGCAATATGGCCCTGTGGCAGCAAGCGCTGATCGTCGTGCTGCTATCATTGGCCATGGACGTGGTGGTGTTCTGGGCGGAGTTTTTAGTGATCAACGTCTCTTTCCGCCCCGAGGTGTTCTGGAGTAGTGTGGTCAACGGCGTGCTTTGGCCGTGGTTATTCCTGCTGATGCGCAAGATCCGCCGTCAGTTTGCCGTACAATGAGGTTATAACGATGTTTTCGCTCTATCTTGCTTCCGGTTCTCCCCGTCGCCATGAACTGCTGACTCTGCTCGGCGTACCGTTTGAAGTGATTCTGACGCATACTGAAGAGCAGCGGCAGGAAGGGGAAGCGGCGGAAAATTACGTTCGCCGTCTGGCGCAGGATAAGGCCAGGGCAGGTGTAACTCTGGCGCAACAGGATTGGCCCGTGCTGGGTGCAGATACTATCGTGGTGTTGAACGGCCAGGTGTTGGAAAAACCGCGGGATGAAGAGCATGCGGCGCAGATGCTGGCAGCCTTGTCCGGGAAACAGCATCAGGTGATGACCGCCGTGGCGATTGCCGATAAACAGGGCGTTTTATGCCAACTGGTGGTCACCGACGTGACGTTCCGCAATCTGTCACCACAGGATATCTGCGACTATATCGCCACAGGCGAACCGATGGATAAAGCGGGCGCTTACGGAATTCAAGGTAAGGGTGGTTGTTTCGTCAGAACGATAACCGGAAGTTATCACGCGGTGATGGGGTTGCCGCTGGTCGAAACACATGAGCTGCTCAGTCATTTTGTCGCATTACGAGAGGTAAGAGCCGGCTGATGCCACCACTAGATTTCCCGTCGCCGCCATAGCGTGAGCACAGGAAAGATAAGGGCAGGCGCTACACCGGCTCTGAGGAGAAAGCATGACAGCTGAGCTACTGGTAAATATTACGCCGTCGGAAACGCGGGTTGCCTATATTGACGGCGGCATTCTGCAAGAGATCCATATTGAGCGCGAAGCCAAGCGTGGCATCGTTGGCAATATCTACAAAGGGCGTGTCAGCCGCGTGTTACCCGGCATGCAGGCGGCCTTTGTCGATATTGGCCTGGATAAAGCGGCCTTCCTGCACGCCTCCGATATCATGCCGCACACCGAGTGTGTTGCCGGTGATGAACAAAAGAATTTCTCCGTGCGCGATATCGCCGAACTGGTGCGCCAGGGGCAGGATCTGATGGTTCAGGTGGTGAAAGATCCGCTTGGCACCAAAGGTGCACGCCTGACTACCGATATCACTCTACCTTCGCGCTACCTGGTCTTTATGCCGGGCGCAGCACACGTGGGGGTTTCCCAACGCATTGAAAGTGAAGCCGAACGCGAGCGTCTCAAGCGTGCCGTGGCGGGATATTGTGACGACCTGGGCGGCTTTATCATCCGCACTGCGGCTGAAGGAGTAGGTGAAGAAGAGCTGGCGCAGGATGCCGCCTTCCTCAAGCGTTTGTGGACCAAGGTCATGGAGCGCAAAAAGCGCAACCAGACCAAGTACAAACTGTATGGCGAACTGGCTTTGGCGCACCGTATCCTGCGCGACTTTGCCGGCGCGGCGCTGGATCGTATCCGCGTCGACTCGCGCCTGACGCATGACCAATTGGTGGAATTTACCGGCGAGTACATCCCGGATATCACCAATAAGCTGGAGCTGTATACCGGCAGCCAGCCGATCTTCGATCTGTACGACGTCGAGAACGAGATCCAGCGGGCGCTGGAGCGCAAGGTTGAATTGAAGTCCGGCGGTTACCTGATCATCGATCAAACCGAAGCCATGACCACCGTGGATATCAACACCGGGGCCTTTGTCGGCCACCGCAATCTTGATGAGACCATCTTCAATACCAACATCGAAGCGACGCAGGCCATTGCCCGCCAGCTGCGGCTGCGCAACCTGGGCGGTATCATCATCATTGATTTCATCGATATGAACAATGATGAACACCGCCGCCGGGTATTGCACTCGTTGGAACTGGCGTTGAGTAAAGATCGGGTAAAAACCACAATCAATGGTTTCTCTCAGCTAGGCTTAGTGGAGATGACGCGTAAACGCACGCGTGAAAGTATTGAGCATGTGCTGTGTAACGACTGCCCGACCTGCCAAGGGCGCGGAACGGTGAAAACGGTGGAAACCGTCTGCTATGAGATTATGCGTGAGATCGTGCGCGTGCATCATGCTTACGATTCCGATCGTTTCCTGGTCTATGCCTCTGCGGCCGTGGGTGAAGCGCTGAAAAGTGAAGAGTCACACGCCCTGGCGGAAGTGGAAATCTTCGTTGGCAAACAGGTCAAGGTGCAGATCGAACCTTTATACAGCCAGGAACAGTTTGACGTTGTGATGATGTAGTACCCCTCACCCCAACCCTCTCCCATGGGGAGAGGGAGCTGTTAGTTCCTGCTCTTTTGGAGGTAAAGAAGTGATTTGGGCACCGTGATCGCCCCCTCATGCAGGTGGAATAGCCGGTGCTTATGAAGGATCACAACCCTCTTTCGCGGGGAGAGGGAGCTGTTAGTTCCTGCTCTTTTGGAGGTAAAGAAGTCATCTAGGCAACCGTGATCGGCTCCGCATCCAAGGTGGATCATCCGGTGCTCATGAAGGATCACAATACTTTCAGCCTAACTCGATCGGTCCCCTCTCCCTGTGGGAGAGGGTTAGGGTGAGGGGCACAAGCGTTAGGTTATATATTTGGTCATTAAGGAGAAATGCGTGAGGCGACTGCCCGGGATCCTGTTAGCCACAGGCGCCATTTTGATAGTTGTTGTGGCGTTGCTGATCAGCGGGTTGCGTCTGGTGCTGCCTGAGCTTAACCACTATCGCCCGCAATTGCTGGAGAAGGTGCAGGCGATCGCCGGGGTGCCCGTCGAGGCCGACTTTATCCAGGGCAGTTGGGAAACCTTTGGCCCCACGCTGGAGGCCCGCAACATCCGTTTGGCCCTGCCAACAAGCAAAATCCAGATCGAGCGCGTCACGCTGGCGCTGGACGTGTGGCAATCCCTGCTGCATTGGCGCTGGCAGTTCCGCGATCTCACCTTCTATCAGTTGCAGCTTGATCTTGACGCGACGCTCGGGGGGGAAGGTAGCAATGGCCTTACCCCGAACGGAGTCAGCGATCTGTTCCTGTATCAGTTGGATCACTTTGATCTGCGCAACAGCCGCCTCTCGTTCCTTACCCCATCAGGCTCGCGTGCTGAATTTCATATCCCGCAAATGACCTGGCTCAACAGCTATAACCGCCATCGCGCGGAAGGTCAAATCAGCCTGACCAGCCTGAATGGCCAGCACGGTGCGGTACAGTTACGCCTGGATCTGCGGGATGAGCAGGGGTTGCTCAATACCGGCACCATCTATATGCAGGCCGATGAAATCGACATGAAGCCCTGGTTCAGCCGCTGGCTGAAAACCAATACCGGTCTCGAAAGTGCCGATTTCAGCCTGGCCGCCTGGCTCAATATCAAAAATGGCGCAATCTACAGCGGTAATGCCCTGCTTAATAAAGGCACCGCCAGTTGGTTGGCGGGTGGCGATCAACACCGGTTGGACGTCGATAATCTGGCGCTGGCACTGAGCCGTGAGGGCAACGGCTGGCAGGTGCATGCACCTGCCCTGAACCTGAAAACCGATGGCCAAGCCTGGGCACCCGGAACCCTTACTGCGCTGTGGTTGCCGGAAAATACCCAATTTATCGGGCCAAACCAGAGTGAAGAACTCCGTATCCGTGCCACCGGCATCCAGTTGGAACGTTTGGAAGCGTTGCTGCCTACCTTCTCGTTCCTCAGCCCGGAAGTGCTGGAGCACTGGAAAGACTTACAACCTCGCGGCATGCTTAGGGCGCTGGCGTTGGATATCCCGCTGCAACAGCCGGAAAAAACCCGTTTTCAGGCGTGGTGGCAGGATCTGAGCTGGCAACACTGGAAACTGTTGCCGGGCGTCGATCACTTTTCCGGCGCGTTAACCGGGGGCGTGGAAAACGGCCGTCTGACGCTGGGGCTGAATAACAGCACGCTGCCTTATGGCGATATGTTCCGGGCACCGTTGGAGATCGGCCGTGCAAGCGGGGCGTTGACCTGGCAAAACAACGCTCAAGGCTGGCAATTGGCAAGCCAAAGTCTGGATGTACAGGCCAAATCCCTGTGGATTAACGGTGATTTCCGCTATCAGCAACCGGCCAACGGCGAGCCTTGGCTGGATATTCTGGCTGGCATCCGTTTGTATGATGCCGCCGATGCCTGGCGTTATTTCCCTGAACCGCTGATGGGTAAACATTTGGTGGATTACCTCAGCGAGGCGATCCAGGGTGGGCAGGTTGATAATGCTTCCCTGATTTATGCGGGCGATCCGCAGCACTTCCCGTATGAGAAGAACGAAGGGCAGTTTCAGGTGTTTGTCCCACTACGCCACGCTACCTTCCAGTTCCAGCCGGAATGGCCAGCGCTGGACGATCTGGCGATCGACCTCGACTTTGCCAACAATGGCCTGTGGATGAATGCGCCGCAAACCAAACTGGGCACTGCGACGGGCAGAAATATTAGCGCCGTCATTCCGGACTATAGCAAACAACGCCTGTTGATTGATGCCGACGTTGCGGGCACCGGGCAAGCTATCCACGACTATTTCATGCAGACCCCATTGGATGACTCTGTCGGGGCGGCGTTAGATGAGCTGCAGGTGGGTGGCAATGTAAGTGGGCGCTTACATCTGAATATTCCGTTGGACGGTGAGCTGGTTAACGCCAGCGGTGAAGTGACGCTGAATAACAACTCGTTGTTGGTCAAGCCGCTGGAGAGCCAGCTAGAGAGAGTAAGCGGCAAGTTCCGTTTCGACAACGGCAACCTGCAGAGCGATACCCTGACGGCCAACTGGTTTGGGCAGCCGCTGACGGTCAACTTCGATACGCTGGAAGGCAAACAGGATTATAAGGTTAACGTTGGGCTGAAAGGCGATTGGCAACCGGCCAAGGTTGAAGGCCTGCCGCCAGAGTTTGCCAAAAAGCTGGCAGGCAGCGCCGCCTGGCAGGGTAAAGTGGCCATCAACCTGCCGCATAAAGGCGAGCCGAACTATGAGATTGGTGTGAATGCCGATCTGAAAAAAGTAAGCAGTCACTTACCTTCTCCCCTGAATAAAGCCGCAGGGGAAGCGTTACCCGTTAACGTAAAAGTGAACGGCGGCCTGCAAGGATTTATGCTCAATGGCAGTGCGGGCAAGCAAAACCACTTCAACAGCGAATGGCTGTTGGCCAAACAGCAGGTGACGCTGGCACGTGCCGCTTGGCAAACCGGCGGTTCCGCTACCCCAACGTTACCCAAAGATAAATCCCTGGTGCTCAATCTGCCCGCGCTGGATGGCGAGCAATGGCTGGGGCTATTGGCACCGGCGATGAAGCAAAGCAGCGGTGCAGGCAAGGTGGGCAGCTTTGTGTTCCCAACCAGCGTAACGCTCGAAACCCCACAGCTGACGCTGGGCGGACAGGCGTGGCATAACCTTCAGCTGGCGGTCGTGCAGCAGTTGGCGGGAACGACCGTCACCGCCAAGGGTAAAGAGATTGATGGTAGCCTGTCGATGCCGGATAAGGGCGTGTGGCGTGCGGATCTCGGCTATCTTTACTACAACCCGCAGTTTGCCAGCGGCGACGGCAGTGCTGGTGGAACCAACCCGTTGGACTCGAAGGAGCGGATCTCGTTCCAGGATTGGCCTTCGCTGATGTTGCGTTGTAAATCCTGCTGGGTGATGGGGCAGAATCTTGGCACGGTGGAGGCCGATCTCAAACGTGAGGGGGATTCTCTGGTGCTAAGCCATGGCCTGGTAGATACCGGCTATGGCCGTATGAGCGCCACCGGCCTGTGGAAACAAAACGCTCAGGAAGAGCGCAGTGCGTTAAAGGGCAAACTGCTGGGCAGCAAAATCGATCGCACCGCCAGTTTCTTCGGCGTGATCATTCCATTAAAAGACGCGCCTTACGATATCGATTTTGATCTGCACTGGCATGGGCAGCCATGGAAACCGCAGATCAACACGCTCAATGGCACCATGAAGGTCGATCTGGGCAAAGGCGAGATTGACAACGTCGGCGGTGGCCGGGCTGGGCAGTTGTTACGCCTGGTCAGCTTTGATGCCCTGCTGCGCAAATTACAGTTCGACTTCCGTGATACCTTCGGTAATGGATTTTACTTTGACTCCATACGCGGCACTATCTGGGCGAAAGATGGCATAATGCATACAGATAACTTTTTGGTGGATGGGCTGGCGGCGGATATCGCCATGAGCGGCCAGATCGACCTGGTGAAACGCCAGATTGATATGCAGGCCGTGATAGCGCCAGAGATCTCGGCGACGGTCGGAGTGGCGACCGCGTTTGTGATCAACCCGATTGTGGGGGCGGCGGTGTTTGCGGCCTCGAAAGTGCTGGGGCCGTTGTGGAGCAAGATCTCGTTTATCCGCTATGACATTACCGGCAGCCTGGACCACCCAAGTATTCATGAGGTGTTGCGTAAGCCAAAAGAGGATAAATCGCCATGAAAAATGCTAACGTTGCGTTATTACAGCTGTGTAGCGGTGAGCAGATACGGGACAACCTGGCCCAGATTGAGCAGCAGATCAAGCAGCTCAATCCCGGGATAAAGCTGGTGATGACTCCGGAGAACGCCTTACTGTTTGCCAACTCGGCCGCCTACCGTGAACATGCGGAAACGGAAGGTCACGGGCCGCTGCAGCAGGCGGTGCGCGATATGGCTCGCCGTTATGGGGTATGGTTGCTGGTTGGCTCTATGCCATTGATCAGCCGCGAAGATCCGACGCGCATCACCACCAGCAGCCTGCTGTTTGACGATCAGGGTGAAATCCGTGGTCGTTACGACAAACTGCACATGTTCGACGTAGATATCAATGATATCCACGCCCATTACCGCGAGTCAGATACCTATCAGCATGGCCAGCAATTAACGGTGGTTGATACGCCGGTTGGCCGCTTGGGGATGACGATATGCTACGACCTGCGCTTCCCTGGCCTGTATCAGGCGCTGCGTGCGAAAGGTGCGGAGCTGATCTCGGTTCCCGCCGCATTTACCCGCGTGACCGGTGAGGCACACTGGGAAATTTTGCTGCGTGCCCGCGCTATCGAGAACCAGTGTGTGATCTTGGCTCCCGCGCAGGTAGGCCGCCACGGGGCAACCCGCCGTACCTGGGGACATTCCATGGTGGTAGACAGCTGGGGCAATGTGCTGGCAGAAAACCCCGACGCCGTGTCCGCGCTGAAAGTGCGCGTAAATACCGGCAAGTTGCATACGGTACGCAAGCAGATGCCGGTAATGCAACATAACCGATTCCAGCCGACGCTGATTGCGCCGGTTGAAAACTCCGCCAATAAAGAGTGAAAAAATTATGAGCCTGTCGTTTGTCAGTGAGCAGTTACTCGCTGTGAATAAGCTGAGTCATCAAGACCTGTTCTCCGTATTGGGTCAACTGGCCGAACGCCGCCTCGATTACGCCGACCTCTATTTTCAGTCCAGCTACCACGAAGCCTGGGTGATTGAGGATGGCATCATCAAAGATGGCTCGTACAATATCGACCAGGGCGTTGGCGTGCGCGCGGTCAGCGGTGAAAAGACCGGCTTTGCCTATGCGGACCAAATCACCCTGAACGCCCTGAACCAAAGTGCACAGGCTGCTCGCAGCATTGTGCGTGACAGCGGCAATGGCAAAGTCCATACGCTGGGTGAGATCGGCTATCAGGCGCTGTATCCTTTGCTCGATCCGCTGCAAAGCCTGCCGCGGGAAGAGAAGATCGCGCTGTTGCATCGGGTAGACAAGGTCGCGCGTGCTGAAGACAAGCGCGTGCAGGAAGTGACGGCCAGTATCACCGGCGTGTATGAGCAGATACTGGTTGCGGCAACGGACGGCACGCTGGCGGCAGACGTTCGCCCGCTGGTGCGTTTCTCCGTCAGCGTGCTGGTGGAAGAAGACGGCAAGCGTGAGCGCGGAGCCAGCGGTGGCGGTGGCCGTTTTGGCTATGACTACTTCCTGGAAGTGGTGGACGGTGAAGTGCGTGCCGATGCTTTTGCCAGAGAAGCGGTGCGTATGGCGCTGGTCAACCTCTCTGCCGTGGCTGCCCCTGCGGGCACCATGCCTGTGGTACTGGGCGCGGGTTGGCCGGGCGTGTTGCTGCATGAAGCTGTCGGTCACGGGCTGGAAGGCGACTTCAACCGCCGTGGCACCTCGGTATTCAGCGGCCAGATGGGCCAGCTAGTGGCTTCTGAGCTGTGCACCGTGGTGGATGATGGCACCTTGCAAGGCCGCCGTGGTTCACTGGCGATCGATGACGAAGGCGTACCGGGCCAATACAACGTGCTGATTGAGAACGGCATCCTGAAAGGCTACATGCAGGATAAACTCAACGCACGGCTGATGGGCGTTGCGCCTACCGGCAACGGCCGCCGCGAGTCTTATGCTCACCTGCCAATGCCGCGTATGACCAACACCTACATGCTGGCGGGCAAATCGACGCCAGAAGATATTATCGCCAGCGTGGAGTATGGCCTGTATGCGCCAAACTTCGGCGGTGGTCAGGTTGATATCACCTCCGGGAAATTTGTCTTCTCTACCTCTGAAGCCTATCTGATCGAAAATGGCCGCGTCACCAAACCGGTGAAGGGTGCCACGTTGATTGGTTCAGGTATTGAGGCGATGCAGCAGATTTCGATGGTGGGTAACGATCTGGCGCTGGATAAGGGCGTAGGCGTGTGCGGTAAAGAAGGGCAGAGCCTGCCGGTAGGCGTTGGTCAGCCTACGCTGAAGCTGGATTCACTTACCGTGGGCGGCACGGCGTAATAAGCGCGGTTTAATGTATCAAGCCCTGACCCTTGGTGGGTTGGGGCCAAAGCTAATTTGTGAAACCGGATAAGACCCGGCTTGGCTTACGCCTCCGTATACTCCATATCCTTATGGGGTATGCCATCATCAAGGTATTCGCCGGATACCGTTTTGAAACCGAATCCTTCATAGAATTTGACGAGGTGAGATTGTGCCGAGAGCTTTATCGCCTTGCCTGGTGCATCGCCGAGGATTAAGGACATCGTTTTTTCCATCAGCCTGACCCCCAGCTTCTGACCCCTGACGGAATCATCAACAATCACTCGCGTGATTTTGGCCGCATCCGGAGAATCATCCACGTGCAGCACTCTCGCGTAGGCGATAAGCTTACCGTCGCTGTATCCGGCAACGTGAAGGGTGCTATTAAGCAAATCCTGTCCATCAATATCCTGAAACGGGCACGTCTGCTCGACGACAAACACTGCCATGCGCAGCGCCAGAATATCATGCAACTGCTGCGCGCTGAGGACGTTGCCTTTCAATGCCTGCCAGCTTATTTCCATCTTTAACCCTTACTTTGTTTGTTAACCATGAAATGACGGCCCTGGGCTGATGACGGCCAGAATGGTGATAACAGCTAGTCATTCAGTCATAATATCACTCCATAACTTAATGAATATACTGAATTTTACTATGCGATTAGCTGGATGAATCATGACGTTTTCTGACAAAGAGGGTGAGTCTGGATCGTAGCAACCTCTCCAGACACATCATTGGGGATCGTTGGTGACAGCCGTCGCATTAGACAGCGGGGTCCCCTGATGATAATAAAGTGCAATCATCAGTTGGCTAAGTTCCTTGAAATTAAAGGGATCCAACGACGTCGCTTCTTTTATCTGGTTAAGCCGGTAGGTGAGCGTGTTGCGATGTACCCCAAGTTCCCGCGCAGCGTTTGCCAGTTCGGCATTGTGTGCGATATAGGTACTTAACGTGTTGAGCAGCATTTGACCCGTGCTCAGCATCAGTAATTTATCGATTCTCTGTTTGAAATAAAGGGTAAATGAGCTGCTGCTGGCTTCATTCAACAACCCGCTGAAGGCAAATTGCTGGCCGTTAATGACCCGCGGTTGTGGTAACGACTCCCGAGCATGTTCTATCATCTCTTTGATCATAAATACTGATTGGCGGAAAATCCCGGCAGAGCCAGACTCTACCCCAATGCCAATAGTGTAATGGCTCAGCTGAGTTTCCATAAAGGCGTTCATAGCTTTAACCGTGGCTTCGGTCTGTTCGATCGCGGTGATAATTAACAGGATCTCATCATTGCTGAGCAATATTACCCGTTGGGATTTTAAAATATGTGAGAGTTTATTGAGGATGTGATCGATGGTTTGCCCCAATAAATGCCCGCCGGTTTCAATATTGATCAATACCGGCAACAGGGGTTGTGACAGGTCGATCTCTTGCTGTACCAACTGGTGAAGTATTTCCTTACCTTTGTCAGTATCGCCCACTTCAAGATACTGTTTTAGCAACAGATCTCTTATGCGGTATTGCCAGTTCATTTCCCGGATAGCTAAAGACTGTTTGATCAACAGCTCCGCCGCCAGAATCGCCAGCTCGGCATAACGCGCAATCGCGGCAGGATTGCCACTGATACCTATCACCATAACTACCTGATCATCCACGATAATCGGATGATTGATACCGGGTTGCACATTTCGGTACCTGGCCGCCTGCTGAGCATTTTCTATCGTCATCCGCTGGCGGCTCTTTATCACCTCAAATGCCACTTCATGCCGTTCACCGATCCTATGTGGTTCGCCCGAAGCGATAATTACGCCCTGATGGTCAATAACATTAACATTATAATGGATAATACTCATCGCTCGTTTCACAATGGTATTAGCCAGCTCTAAGGTGATCAGCATACTTATACCTTTATGATATAAAACCTCTATTGTAGTGAGGGGGGATAAATATAATATCGAATGTTTCTTGCCAATTTCACGGTAAGCTTATTGACCCGTCAACCGAACTACGTAGTAAACATAATACAATTCAGGTAACTCAATGCGTAAGCCGATGTTTGCCATCCGACCCTCTCTTTGTCAGAGGGTCGGAAATATCTATTGCGCTAACTTAAGAGACTACCTTTCCCGCTCAAACAGCATAGAGATCCCTTGCCCTCCACCGATACACATGGTGGCTAAACCGCTATTGACGCCACGGCGCTCCATCTCATACATCAGTTTTACAGCGATGATGGCACCGCTGGCCCCAACAGGATGCCCCAGCGCAATGGCTCCCCCGTTGACGTTCACTTTCGCCGGATCCAACTCAAGATCGTTAATCACCGCCAATGATTGGGCGGCAAAGGCCTCATTAAGCTCGATAAGGTCGATATCGTGCACCGACATATTCAACTTTTGCATCAGTTTACGAGTTGCCGGTGCCGGGCCAAAGCCCATGATTTCTGCCTCACAACCTGCCACTGCCCAGCCTCGGATCACCATCCGGATGGGTAGCCCCAGTTTTTCCGCGTTGGCACGGGTAGTGACAACCAGTGCGGCTGCTCCATCATTGATACCTGATGACGTTGCTGCTGTGACCGCGCCGTCTTTTTTAAACGCCGGCTTCAACTGCGCATACTTTTCTTTCGGCGTATCCCTTGGGTGTTCATCGATGGCAAACAGACGGCTGTTCTTGCCTTCACGAACCTCCAGCGGCAGGATTTGCGAGGTAAAATGCCCCTCTTTGATGGCTGCCAAGGCTTTTTGCTGACTGCACCAGGCAAACTCGTCCATCGCCTCACGGCTGATGTTAAAACGTTCCGCGACGAACTCGGCGGTCATACCGTTGTGATAAGGTCCTTCCGGCCAGGTCAAGATAGAGACAATGCCATCTTCCAATTCTCCGTGCCCAAGGCGATAACCATAACGAGCCTTGCGAATATAGTGGGGCAGTTGGGTCATATTCTCTGTCCCACAGGCGACGGTGATCTCGGCGTTACCGGTTTGCAGTTCCAGCATGCAATCGACAATCGCTTGCAGACCCGAACCGCACTGGCGGTTCACCGAATAGGACGTTGTTTCGTTCGGTAACCCCGCGCGCAGCTGACAAATACGGGCGATAAAACCACTCTCCGCGATTTGCCCTACGTTACCTACCACCACTTCATCAATTTGTGCGGGTTGCAGCCCGGCACGGGCCACGGCCTCACGGATCACCGCTGCGCCCAAATCATGCTGGTGCGTATCTTTAAAGCTACCGCCCATGGTACCGATCGCCGTGCGTACGCCGCTGACGACGACAATGTCATTTGCATTTTTCATTCTATTCTCCTTACAGCACCATGCCGCCGCCGACGTTGATCACTTCGCCATTGATATAGCGTGCCTCGTCGGAAGCCAGGAAGGCGACGCAATGGCCGACATCAACCGGATCGCCAGCGAAACCTGCGGGAATTTTGCCGATCATGATGTCCCAGACTTTTTCCGGCACCCCACGAGTCATATCGGTTTCGATAAATCCTGGGCAGATGGCGTTAACGGTAACCCCTTTTTTTGCCAGCTCCCGGCAGGCCGTTTTGGTCAGGCCGATCACCCCGGCTTTTGAAGCGGCATAGTTGGCTTGCCCAACATTGCCTAACCAGCTGGCCGACGAGATATTGATGATCCGCCCGCTGGCACGCTCGCGCATCCGCACGGCGGCTTCTTGCATGCAGTGGAAGGTTCCTTTCAGGTTGATATCCATCACCAGATCCCAATTCTCTTCCGTTAGCTTGTGTAACATGGCATCACGGTTAATCCCGGCGTTATTGACCAGAATATCTATCGGCCCCAGCTGCTGCTCAGCCGCAATAAATAACTGGTTAACCTCTTCGCGGTTGGCAATATTACAGGCGATGAAAATGGCTTTATGGCCCGCGCTCACCAATTCGGCGGCAGTTTTATTGCCACCTTCCTGGTCGACATCA
This sequence comes from Serratia sp. N21D137, assembly GCF_047530005.1. Lineage (NCBI taxonomy): Bacteria > Pseudomonadati > Pseudomonadota > Gammaproteobacteria > Enterobacterales > Yersiniaceae > Serratia > Serratia sp. N21D137. The sequence continues at coordinate 35,814 of NZ_JBLJAJ010000010.1, read as the reverse complement.
CAAATGACTATCGCGGCCCCTTTCTCAGCCAATACCTGGGCAATGCCTCGCCCAAGACCACGGCTGGCCCCGGTGACGATAGCTACTTTATTCGTTAAACACATAGGGTACTCCTTATTATTTTAATTCCTGACCACGCTGAATTAGCGCAGAGATAACAAATATGTTTTTACTGCCTGGCCAGCATTTCCTTCAGGCCAAAAGGGGCGTCACAAAATAGTGCCGCGTCCATTTTTTTTAATGAGGGGGAAATAAGTGGCATAAATTCCATTTGTTGCAGGATGTCCCGCTCAAGATCGACGCCGGGGGCGATTTCTATCAGCATCGGGCCCTGCGCCGTCAGTTCAAATACTGCTCGTTCAGTCACCAAATGCATTTTTTGTTTTTTCTGGCGGGCTATTTCGCCGTTATAGGAAATCTGGTTAATCGACCGTACCAGTTTTTTAACCGAGCCTTCCTGCAGGATGGTTAATTGCCCTTGCTGGAATGCCACCTCCAACCCCTTGGCGGTAAAGGTGGAGCAAAACACCACGTGGTGTGCATTTTGGGTTATATCGATAAACCCTCCCGCCCCGGTACAGCGGTCCCCCATGCGGGTGGCGTTGATATGCCCGTTGGCGTCCATCTCGCCTGCACCCATATAAGTAATATCCACACCGGCCCCGTTGTAATACAGCATCTGTTCCTGATGGTTAATCATGGCGGTCAGGTTTTTACCGATGCCAAAATCAACGCCACCGGCCTGTACGCCGCCGTAGATACCTGATTCAACGGTGATGGTGACCGCTTCGCTCACCCCCTCTTCATGGATGATGGTGCCAATAACATCGTTGGGAATACCGGTGCCCAGATTGATCACACAGTCCGGGGATAGGAATTGGCAAGCGCGGCGGCCAATCACCTTGCGGATGTTCAGCGGCAGCGTTTCCACTTCGCTGGCAGGAGTCACCAGGTTGCCGCAATAGGCCGGGTCATAGAACCAGGAGGAGGTCTGACGATGGTCTTGCTCGGGGTCTTCACATACCACAATGGCATCAATAAAATTCCCCGGAACCACGATCTGTTTCGGGTGCAGACTCCCTTTTTCCGCCAGATTTTTCACCTGGGCTATCACCTTGCCACCAAAGCGTTTCGCCGCCAGTACCGCCTGCAGGATCTCCAGCTTCATGGCCTCTTCCTCACAGGTGAGGTTGCCAGCGATATCCGCCGTAGTGCCACGAATGATCACCGTATCCAGCGGGAGTGCCGGATAGAACAGATATTCCTCCTCGCGCAGGCTGACCACTTCCACCAAATCTGGCAGGGAGCGGGTCAACGCATTCATTTTGCCGCCTTCCAGGCGGGGATCGATAAAGGTACCCAGCCCCACTTTGGACAGATACCCGGCCTGACCTGCCGCCATGGCTGTATACAGATGGACAATCTGCCCCTGCGGTAAACAGAAGGCTTCAACCTCGTTGGCGGCAATCTTTTCCATCCACTTGGGTGCCAGCCCCCAGTGCGAACCAATAATGCGTTTTACCATCCCTGGGGGAGTAAAATGCTGATTGCCGCGCTCACGATTTGACTGCCCCGCAGAGTGAATATAGGTCAGCCCGTGCGGTGAGCCCGTGGCAAGAAAGCGTTGTTCCAGAGCTTTCAAAATCGACTCCGCGGCCCCGATCAATGTCATGCCGATGGTGCACAGGGTCGAGCCGTTATTCACTAACTCTGCGGCCTGCTGAGCCGAAATGACTTTATTTCTCATATTGCTACCTTACGTCTGTGCGGCGGTGCACCATGGCACCGCGTTTAGGCTCTATTTCTCAATCACGCTATTCATTGCTGCCGGGGAGCATTGATTGGCCGGTTTATCTTTGCTGCCTGCGGGTTGTTTAACCCGTGCAGCCCCGATGATGGCAAGGGTCTGCAGCACGATGGCAAACCACAGGCCTGCACTAGGTGACCCCGTTCTATCCTCCAGGAGACCGAACACATATGGCCCGAAGAACCCGCCGGTGATGCCAAGACAAGCCAGTAATCCCAGCCCGCCAGCGAGCATAGGGCCGCTCATCAGCGTGGCCGGGTAGGTAAAGATGATTGACTGCACGACGAAGAACATCGAGGCACCGATACAGAAGCCGATCAGCCCTAATACTGGGCCACCCAGCACGCCAATCAGGAAACCGACGGCCATCGACATAAAGCCGGACACCAGCATGATGCGTGAACGAGAGGCGGTATTGGCATATTTGGGCAGGAAGAAGCCACCCAAGGCTGCCGCGATCCACGGAATGGCGGTTAACAGGCCGAGCATCAAGGTGCTCATTTTGCCGTAGCTGTTAATAATGCTTGGCAGGAAATAGGTCAGGCTGTAGACCGAAATCTGATGGGTGAAATAAATCGCCACGATCAGCATGAAAGTTTTATTGATAAACGCCGTTTTAAAGGAAAACTTCTGGTTCTTATCCACCCCAACCGGTTGCTCCGCGGCCAGCTTGTTTTCAATATACTCAATGTCGGTTTGGGTCAGCCATTTGGCATCGCGGGGCTTATTGGGGAGTACGGCATAGACATAAAACGCCAGCAGCACCGCCGGGAGCCCTTCTATGATAAACATCCATTGCCAGCCGTGCAGTCCACCCAGGCCATCCAGCATCAGCAATGCGCCGCCCAATGGTGCCCCGACAATATTGGCGATACAGACACCGAGCAGGAACATGCCGACGGCTCTGGCGCGATCTTCACGGCCAAACCAGTAGGTAAGATACAGGATGATACCGGGGTACAACCCCGCTTCTGCCGCCCCTAGTAACAGGCGCATGACATAGAAAGAGGTGGGACCGGTGACGAAGGCCATACCGGCGGAAATCACCCCCCAGGTGAACATGATGCGGGTGATCCAGAAGCGGGCCCCGACCCGGGCCATGATCAGATTGCTGGGGATCTCCATGGTGGAATAAGTCAGAAAGAACAGACCTGCTCCCAACCCATAGGCGGTAGCGGAAAGCCCAAGATCGATGGACATCGAGGCTCGGGCAATGCCGATATTGGTTCTGTCAATAAAGCTGATGATATAAACAATGATCAGTAACGGCATCAGGTGTTTATATATTTTTGCATTCGTTATTGCCGCCTGGCTTTTCGATGCAATATCTAACGGTCGATTTGACATAATAAGGACTCCTCCTCATGATGAGGCGATTAAACAGGGCAGAGCTGTTCTGTATTGTTAGAGGTACAGGTGCTCTATTATTTTAATGATTGCGCTTTAGGTTTCCTGACGTTGGCGCGTTTATTGGATAACGCTTGTTTTTATATTGGTGGTGTCAATTTTTGTCGTAAAGCTAATTTGTCTATTTTGCCATTGGCATTTTTCGGTAATTCTGCTGTAAAGACGATCTTTGAGGGTATTTTAAATTTGGCAATTTTATTGGAGAGCCAATGAGTAATATTATCGCTCACCAAGGGTTTATTCCGGTGTGCCACAATAAAAGCGACGGCTTCTTCTCCGTAGATTTCGCTGCTGCTGGGAACTATGGCAATTTCCTTGACGCCAGGGTAATTCGAGATCAGGTTTTCCACTTCAATACAGTATATTTTTTCACCACCGCGGTTGATCATGTCCTTGCTGCGATCTTTGATATACAGGTAGTTATCCTGATCGAGGCAGGCGATATCGCCGGTGTAGAACCAGCCGTCGTGGAAGAACTGCTGATTGGCCGCCGGGTTCTTCCAGTACTGGCTCATCACCACTGGCCCTTTCAGCCATAGATGACCAATCTCACCGGCAGCAAGCACCTGGTGATTATCGTCGCGAATTTGGCAGCTTAGGCCGGGAATGGGTAAGCCGGAACTGCCTATCTTATCGCTGCTGCGCACATCGACCGGGAAAATGCTGGCCGGTGAAGAGGTTTCTGTCAGCCCATAGATCGGCCTGATTTCCGTGGCTGGGAACAACTGCGCGAGCCTTTCGATAATGCCCACGTTCAAATGCCCGGCACCGCAAGCGATCATCCGCAAGCTGGCGTAGTTGCCCACCTGTGGATACTTTTCCGCTTCTTGCAACAGTAGGATAAACACCGTTGGCGAACCATGCAGGAAGGTAATGTTATGGCTGCTGACGGTTTTCAAAATCTCTTCTGCATTGAATCTTTGCTGCAAATGCAACGTACCGCCAAGGTGAATAAACAGGCAGAGTAAAGCTGACAGGCCGGTAATATGGCAGATAGGGATCGGCAAGATGGCGCTGTCTTGCTCGGTTAACTTGAGAGCCTGTTGGTAAGCCGTGATAGCCGCAATAAAGTTACCGTGAGTGAGCGCTGCTCCTTTCGGTGAGCCAGTGGTGCCGGAAGTATAAATAATTGCGGCAATGTCATCCGCTACGATGGCGGCAGGCTCTACGGGTTGGATCACCTTTTGGTCATCTGCATTACTGAGCATCAGTTGCCAATCGGCAAGCGACACCACATGGCTTTGCTTCACGGGTTCCAGCGTCGCCATCCACGGCTGGCTGTTGGGATCGTAAAAAACCGCCTTGGCATTAACACTGGACAGGATGATATGGCTGTCTTGCGATTTTAACTTGGTGCTTAACGGCACCACGATAATCCCCAGCGCCATTGCTGCATAAAACAGCGAGCAGAATTCAGGCCGGTTACCCAAGGCCAAGACGATCACATCGCCTTTGACGAGGTTAAAACTTTCTTTCAGGCAGGCGGAAGATAAATTAACGTTATGATTTAACTGATTATAACTGTATTTATGGCCTTCAAAGAACAGGGCGGTATGCTCAGCCCGGCGGTTAACGCTCTGCTGTAAACTCTGATAGAGGTGTGTGATTTTTGCCTGCTGCATAGGTTGCCCCTTCACCGACATTTACTGATGGTGGTGAGTATAGGGAAAGGCAACGGTGCAAGAATGCGCAAAATTTCACATCTTTCTTCGGCCAACAGGGCTGACGCTTTGTATAAAATGCCAACCCTGGGAGGACAAAAAAATCGATGTTATGACGAGCTGGTTAGCAAATGTTATCGAAAATGATAAAAATTATGGTGAAAAAGGTGAGTAAGGGGTTTTGCTTTTATGCAGATGCATAAAAAGATGACGTTCGGGCCAATCCCCATCGGCACCTTACGCACCGCCATCACGTTGGGATGGATCACATAGGTAACCGCACAAGGATCCTACACTGGCGGAAAAGAGCCTCCCCTGAGCCAACGAAAAACCTATGGCCGAAAAAATCGAGCAGTTCGGCCACAAATCATACGCACTTAATTAACCATTAGCCGCAAAGCCAAATTATGCGGATAGGGGTCAAAGTATTTTTGCGTCAGCAGGTAGCTGTCTGGGTATTCGCCCAGGTAATGCTTCAGCAGCGTCAAAGGCGCGAGTATTGGCAGCAGCCCCTCGCGATAATGGAGGATCACGTCATTCAGCTCGCCGCGCTGACGTGAGTTCAGCTGGTTACGAAAGTACCCCTGAATGTGCATCAGCACGTTGGTGTGGTTCTTGCGCGAGGCGGGTTTTTTCAAGATCGTCATCAGTTTTTCGCGATAAGCCACGAAGAATGCATCCAGGTCTTCCCACTCATGCAACGAAGCGACAAAGGGGCCAATTTCGCGGTAGCCCGCTTGGTGGTGCGCCAGCAACTGCAATTTATACCGGCTGTGGAAGTCCAGCAGCGCATGGCGGGTGAGGCCGTTGGCCTTCAGGGTGTTCAACTCGTGCAGGGCGAAGATGCGCTCGACAAAGTTTTCCCGCAGCACCGGGTCGTGCAGGCGGCCATCTTCTTCCACCGGTAACCACGGGTATTTCTCCAACAGCGCTCTGGTAAAGATGCCTACGCCCTCTTTACGCCCGCGATTGCCCTTTTCATCGTACAACCGTACGCGTTCCATACCGCAGCTCGGCGATTTGGCGCAGACGATAAAGCCCGACAGTTCGTCAAGACGTGAGAGATAGGAATCCGTGAATGCGGTCATTTTCTCCGTCACATCGTCGTGCGGCGCTTGGCTGAAGTGCATCCGGAAATCCCCTTCGGCGGTCTGAACCAGGCGTAGTGCCGGACGAGGAGAGGGCAGTCCGATGGCCATCTCCGGGCAGACGGGTTTGAAGGTCACCCACTGCGCCAGCCCGTCCATGACAAAGCCCATGCGTTTATGTCCGCCGTCAAACCGAACGGTCGCGCCGGTTAAACATCCGCTGATCCCAATGACGGGTTGCTTATTCATATCGCGATCCTCTTACTGTTCTTTTCGGGTGAAGAAAAGCGTTACCTGGCCGACGGTGATGCCGAACTTCTTCATCTCTGTTTTATTAAAAAGATGTATGTCATCTTGCAGATACATCCAGTCATCAAAGTGAAGTAGCCAGGTACTGCCATTGGCTTTCACGTTCATGCTGTAACGCCAGTTAAAGGCGTTGCCTTCTGCCACGCCGCTGGCCACACCTTCAATATCACCTGCGGTGCCTTCGTAGCGATTGGTGCCGACGCGCCGGATATGCCACACCCGTTGCTGTTTCTCGCCATTGTCATAGACAAAGTGTTCATTTAGCGTCAGTGTGTCGCCGATGACGTTGCCACTGATTTCCACGTGAAAGCGGCGCAGCTGTTTTCCGCTGCGGTCCTGTACCATACCCCATGCCTCGGTTTTCCCCTGGAAGTAGTGGAAGATATCGAGCGGCGGTTGTTGATGCCGGTAGTCGCTGATGTCTGTGCTACAACCCACCAGAAGCATCATCAGCGCCAGGCCAAGTGTCAGAATGCGTTTCATTTTTCACCTCCGAGCAACTGCTGACGCAGTTCGGGATATTGCGTGCGTGGATCGAGCCAGATGGCCAGAAAGTTTGTACTGAAGGCGGCAGACTGGCTGGGGCCGAGCGGGGTAAAGCTTTTTTCTGCCCCTGAGGCGCGATACCAGAACTGCCCCTGCTTACCCTTAACAACAAAGGTAAGCTGTGAGCCGGGCGTGACGTCCGGCCAGAGTGACTGCAGCATGCGCAGCCAGGCTTCGCTCTGTGGTTCTCGCTCCAGGATCCCCTGAGCCTGCCACTGGTCACGGGTGGCTTCGACCAACTGGTCACGATCGATGTCGCGTTTGTAGGTAATAATCAGCGCCTGATCCTGTTCCGGCCCGTGATACCGACCGTCCGGCGTGCTCAGTTGGGAGGTATAAACGGTAAACGGCCCCCATGTCAGGCTGGCATCACCCACTTTGCGCCAGCTTAACCAGTCGGCGGCATGGGCGACGGGCGCGATGGCCGCCAACCACAGCAGCATCAGTAAAGAGGTTTTCATTGTCGCCTTCCCGTCAGAATATGGAACAACAGCATCAGAACCAGCCAACCCAGTGCCATCCAACTGACGACGATAAAGGTCGGCTCCCGGAAAGTCATGGCGCCCAGACGTTCGCCAATCACATACGCTACGGGACCGCCAGCGGTTGCCAGCAAAGCCAGCATCCATCGCGGCAGCGTGGTCGTGAGGGTCAAGTGGGTCCAGACGGTAGCAAACATCAGCCACAGCGCCATCATCCACAGGGGCAGCAGTGCGTCACTGTTAAAGCCGATCTGCCCCGTCAGCACCCAGAGGGCATCCAGCCCGCAGCCCGCCGCGGCCAGCAGCAGGGCATAAACACGGTGTGCAGGCGACAGCATCAGACAGGCCAGGATCGCCAGGGCGAGCCACAGGAACAGGCCGCGTTCGCGAAACAACACTACCAGCGTCCAGTAGAGATCGAACGCGAGAGCCATCAGCACGACCTGCACAGAGCGGTTCATACGCGCTCTGCGGTCAGTTGCACCACGCTGATGGTGCGTGCGTTAAAACCGGCTTCGCAGTAGCCAAAGTAGTAGAGCCACATACGGCGGAACCTTTCATCGAAACCGAGCTTTTCAATGTCCTGCCAGGCGTGCAGAAAACGCTGCCGCCAGTGAGCCAGCGTGCGGGCGTAGTCTGGCCCCATATCGAACAGATTACGGACGACAAAATCGGTGTGACGCGTCATCAGTTCACTCATTGCCGTGATGCTCGGTAGGAACCCGCCGGGGAAGATGTAACGCTGAATAAAATCGACGCTTTTGCTGTAGTCGCGGTAGCGCTGATCCTGAATGGTGATGGCCTGAATCGCCATTTTGCCGCCCGGGCGCAGGCGCGCCTGACAGGTGCGGAAGAAATCCGGCAGGTAGCGTTTACCCACGGCTTCAATCATCTCAACCGATACCAGTTTGTCGAATTGCCCGGTCAGGTCGCGGTAGTCGCACAGCAGAACCTGAACTCTGTCCTGTAATCCCGCGCGGGCAATACGCTCTGTAGCCCAGATGTACTGCTCCCGCGACAGCGTCGTGGTAGTGACGCGGCAGCCGTAGTGACGGGCGGCGTATTCCGCCATTGCCCCCCAGCCGGTGCCGATTTCCAGCAGGTGATCGCTTGCGGTCAACGCCAGTTGTTCGCACAGGCGCGCCATTTTTGCCTGCTGGGCTTGAGAGAGAGCCTGGTCGTCGGCGGTGAACAGCGCGCTGGAGTAGAGCAGATCTTCATCGAGAAAGTGCGCATAGAATTCGTTACCCAGGTCGTAATGGGCGGAGATGTTTTCCCGCGCCTGTTTGCGGTAGTTACGCCGCGTCCAGTGGCGAAGCCGCTCCATAGGATTGCCCAGCAGGCGAAAGCCACTTTCCAGCCTTCCCAGTATCTTGCCGTTGAGGGCCAGGATCTGCAAAAGCGGGGTTAACTGATGCGTCTCCCACTCACCCTCCATCCAGGATTCGGCCGCGGCGAGGCTGCCGCCGGTGAGCAGACGCCAGTAAACACCCGGCGCGAGGATCTGCACTTCAGCACGCAGCGCAGAGGACTCATCGCCAAAATGGAGGGTCTGCTGTCCTTCACTCACGGTGAGCGAGCCCTCGCGGATACCGCTCAGCAAACGAAAGAGTAGCCAGCGCGCGATACGGGCGTTACGAGGGATATCGGATTCAAGCGCAAAGGCAGGATCGGTCATGAGCGCTAACTCCTTCTGACGGGATGGTTGTACAACGGCACGCGTTTAAGCCACAGCCGTAACGCTTGCCAGTAAATTGCCAGGACGGTTTTCAGGGTCATCATCGGTATGCGCAGCAATATCGATCTCAAGGTTGCGCGCGTTAGGTGCTCACGGCGAAGCGCGAGCGTGGCGTCGAACACCTTCGACTCCTGATGATTTTCGATATGCATATGCAGCGTTTTACCGGGGGCGTTGAAGCGCCAGTGATAGACCATATCCATCGGATTAAACGGGGAGACATGGAAGGCTTTCGGCTGCGGGCGAGCCGCCTGGCCATCCACCGCATAGTAATGGCGCTCGTTCCACGGGGTGTTGCGCACTTCGGCCAGAACCCAACGCAGGATGCCCGTACTGTCATAGCAGTAGTAGAGATTGATCGGATTAAAATGGAAGCCGAAATAACGAAGCTGGGTCAGGAGCATGACGCGGCCATCGGGACGTTCCCCGGTCAGGGTTTGCAGCCGGTCGAGGGCGTTCTCTTTTAGAGGTGTGCCGAGTGGGTAATCCGCATCATGGAAGGCGGCCGCGGCAAATCGATTACGGCGGATCCCCGCCGACGGCAGCGCATCCAGCTCGTCCAGATCGATCCAGGCCATAAACACGTTATAGCGAAAATGGTGTGATTTCGGCTGGAAGCGACGATGGCGTAACACACCCTGGTAAAGGCAACTGTTCATCTTACAGGTCCTCCCCTGCAGCGATCCCTTTCACCACGTCCAACGCGCTGCGTACCCCATCCTCGTGAAAACCGTTGTACCAGTAAGCTCCGCAGAACCAGCTCCGTTGGTGGCCGTTAATCTCGCCGCGGCGTGACTGGGCGCGCCAGCTTTGCGGGTTAAACATCGGGTGCTCGTAGACAAAGCGTTTCCAGACGTAGCGATCGTCTACCGGCGTTTCCGGGTTCAGGGTGACGCAGAACAAGGGGCTACCCTCAGGTAATCCTTGTAAGATATTCATGTTGTAGGTGACGCAGGCGCTGGCCTGGTCCCGTTCGCTCAGGCGATAGTTCCAGCTTGCCCAGGCACGCTCGCGCACCGGCAGCCAGCGTGGATCGCTGTGCAAAACCACCTCGTTATGCTGCCAGCCAATATCGCCCAGAACCTCGCTTTCTGCAGGAGTAGGATGAGCAAGCATCGCCAGCGCCTGTGAGGAATGGCAGGCGAAGATCACCTGGTCGAACGAGTGATTCGACTGCGCAAGCTGGATTTCAACGCCGCCGTTGTGGCGGATGACCTGCTGCACCGGAGCGTTGAGGTGCAGGGTCAGGCGGTCCCCCAACTGGGCCAAAATGGCGCGGACGTACTCGCGAGAACCGCCGGGCACCACATACCACTGCGGACGGTGGGTAACGTCCAGCAGGCCGTGATGCTCAAAGAAGCGCAAAAACAGCGGAAGCGGGAAGCGGCGCATCTCCTGCAGCGACGAGGACCAGATGGCGGCCCCCATCGGCAGGATATAATGACGCGCGAAAAACGCGCTGAAACCGTGCTGTTCGAGAAAAGTCTCCAGCGTGGAGTTTTCGTTAACGTCGCCTGCCAACGCCTCTTTTGCCAGGCGGTTGAAGCGAACAATATCTCGCAGCAGCCCCCAGAACGCCGGATTAACCAGGTTACGACGCTGTGCAAACAGCGAGGTGAGGGTATGGCCGTTATACTCAAGCCCGCTTTGCGGATTATGCACGGAGAAGCTCATCTGCGTTTTTTGCCCGCTGATGCCCAGCTCGCTGAGCAGGCCCATAAAGCGCGGATAGGTACGGTCATTGTAGACGATAAACCCGGTATCGATGGCATACGTCCCCTGCGGCGTGCTGACATCCACCGTGGCGGTATGACCACCCACCGTGGGTTCCGCTTCGAAAAGCGTGACCTGATGATGCCCGGCTAGCCGCCAGGCACAGGTGAGCCCTGCAATACCGCTGCCGATAATGGCGATTTTCATGAGCGAACCATCCTGCGCAACAGCCTGCGCTGAAGAAAATGGGGGAGCCGTGAAAGCAGCTTCATGACCAGGCTGAATCCGGTGGGAAAGGCGATGTGTGTTTTCCCTTTCGCCAGCCCGCGACGGATCGCGTTCACGGCATCGTCGACGCTCACCTGGCCGGGCATGGCAAAATCATTTTTACGGGTAAGCGGCGTGTCTACAAAGCCCGGTGAGACAACCGTGACGGCAATGCCTTTGGGCTCCCAGTCAAGGCGCAGACTATTGGCAAACCAGGTGAGGGCGGCTTTTGACGCGCCATACGCCTCTGCTCGTGGGAACGGCAGCCAGTGCGCCATCGAGCTGACCAGCGCTACGCGACTTCCTGGAAGGAGCTGGGTCTGAAGTGCGGCCAGACAGTTCACTGGCCCCTGGAAGTTGGTACTCATCACACGTTCCACCAGAGCGGCATCCACCACACCCTGATCCAGGTATTCGCAGGTTCCCGCACAAAGAACGGTCAGGTCGGCAGTGCAATCTGCAAGCGCCAGACGGCAGGCCTCCCTGTCCGTCATATCGAACACGCGTAACGTGATATTCGGGCTGTACTGTTGCAGTGCTTCCAGCCTGGCCCTGTCTCGCCCACAGGCAATGACTTGGCAGCCGTCATCGGCCCAGGACTTCGCGAGCCCGGCACCAATGCCGGAGCTTGCGCCGGTGATGAGGACGGTCATCATGAGCGTATTCTCCTTTTTACACTTCGTACCGCCCAGCCAAGAAGGGGAAGATGTTCGTAGATCATCTCCCCGGCATCGTAGTAATCGCGCTGGCGAATAATCAGGTTGTCCTGCACATCGACAATTGAGCATCCTGCGAGGACTAGTGTTTCTCCCCCTGCAATCCGTGGGTGAGACCAATGCATTGCCCAAGTTACGGCAAAACGATGGCCTTCGCAGAGGGGGGAGTCGATGGTAAAGCGGCAATGCTTTACGTTGGCCAATAGATGAGTGAAGTAACGCTGGATCGCCAAAAGACCCTGATGCTCACCAAACGGGTCGCTCAGACTGGCATCAGCATGATAGATCTCCGCCAACGCAGATGGCGGCTGGTTATCCAGCTTGCTGTAGTAATCAACAAACCGGTTGATGATGGATGGCATAGAGCTCATGAGTCTCACCTGACAGTGAACAACCTAGCGTTATTGCATAGTTAAAACTTACACAATTATTGTAGTTTGTCCAACTTTGGCGAGGTGATAATTATTTTCTCATTCGCTTCAACGTATTAAGTTTGCCAGCTCATGCTGTTAACTGTGCAACATGAGCTGGCTTTATCTTCAACTTCCTCTGTAGGTAGAGTATCCATACTGGCTTAACAGCAGGGGGATGTGCAGTTTTTCATTGGTTTTGGTGACGGTGAACATCACCGGGATCTCCGGGAAGAACGACGTTTGCTGCTGTTGGTGGAAATAGTCACCGGTTTTGAAGGTCACTTTGTAAATTCCCGGCAGCATATCCTGGTCCTGTGGATAGAGAGATTTGATACGCCCGTCTTCGTCCGTTTTACCGCTAGCCAGCGTGACCCAGCTGTTTTGCTGTTCTTTTTCAAGCGTGACGGTGACATTCGGCGAGGGGATCCCTGTCTGCTGGTTCAGAATATGGACGCTCAGCGTGCCAGCAGGGGCACTGAATGCGGCAGGAGCCATTGCCAGAGAGGTTAGCAGAATAAGACCGGTAGCTTTTTTCATCATGATTTCCTGTAGGGGTTAAACAAACAGGAAAAAGGTAGCATCCCGGTGAAAAATAAATATTCAACCTTTTGTGATAATTAACGCAAGCACAACGTCAAAGAGTAATGACCTCAAGAGACATCACCTGTTGTTGCCACAGTTCAATCTGTTTTTTGCGGGTGGGGGTGAGTTTACCTGTCATGACCAGCAGCCATTTTCGTTCAGGAAATAGCTCTGGAGCCAGACTGGCAGGCGGAACGGGAAGGACATCAATGTGCTGCCCTTGACCAGTACGCTTGAGGGCTTCCAGCCAGATTTCACACGGGTCTGACAGGTACCAGCCGGTGATCAGATAGTTATCCCCTGCCGCTTTTTTGTCCCTTTCGAGGCAAAATGAGGTATAGGAAATGATAATGCCATCCAGGATCTCGCGCAGGGTCATCATCGCCGGAATATTGGCAGAGAATTTACCGCGCAGCGGGCGCAGTAATTCCGTGACCAACTCCGGGCGAGGATATTCGCGGCCAGAAACGTAAATCTGCTGGCGCAGCGATTCAATTTTTCCCTCTTTGAGCAACTGCAGCATTTTTTCTTGCAGAGTAAGCCAGTTGTTTGTCGGACCTTCTGCCGGGCGCGCGAGCAGGGGTTTTACCTGGCTGATGGTTACCCCTTTTTTTACCCAGTCGAGAATTTTGAGCGCCTGCTGGACATCATCATCGCTGTACTGGCGATGTCCACCATCGGTGCGCATCGGTTTAAGCAGGCCGTAACGACGCTGCCAGGCGCGCAATGTGGTTGCGTTTATTCCGCAAAGCCGGGCAAATTCGCCGATAGAGTAAGCCATGAGAGACATCCGATAACAAAGAACACTTTCAATATACTACGCATAATGCCGACTTGAATGAAGTGTCGGGCGTTTGCACGACACTTTACTCCCAACCGTGCCTCAAACCTCAACTTCACCAATTCTTTCCAACGCATCCACAATCAGATCCCAAAAGGCGGTTTCATCAAGCTTCACTGCCACCTGAGTATGGCAATCCGCCGGGGCCGGGAAGCGGAAGTCCGCGACCGTCATCCCCAGCGTCAGGGTACCGGTCAGCTCAATATCGATGGGCACCTTACGCACCGTCATCACGTTGGGGTTGATCACATAGGCGACCGCGCAGGGATCGTGTACCGGTGGCGAAGTGAAACCCTGCGCCTGCTTATACATATGGCCGAAGAACTCGAGCAGTTCGACGACAAATTTCGCAAGGCCGGTGCCAATGGCGGCGATGCGCGCGCTAACTTCTGGCGTGGCCAGCGCCTGATGCGTCAGATCCAACCCAACCATGGTTAACGGCCAGGGTTCGTTGAACACGATATGCGCGGCTTCCGGATCGATTTTGATATTGAATTCAGCCACTGCGCTCCAGTTACCCACGTGGTAACCGCCCCCCATCAGCACCACTTCCTTCACGCGTGTGGCAATACGGGGTTCCTTGCGCACCGCCATGGCGATGTTGGTCAGGCCTGCGGTGGGCACCAGCGTTACGGTGCCTGGTGGGTGTGCCATGATGGTATCAATGATCAGGTCGACGGCATGGATATCGGCCAATTGCAGAGTGGGTTCCGGTAAAACGGGACCATCGAGTCCCGATTCGCCGTGGATGTCGGGGGCGACTTCAATTTGCCGTACCAGCGGCCGCGAGCAGCCAGCGGCAAAGGGCACGCCGGTGATGTTGGCAATGCGCGCCACGGCCAGCGCATTGCGCGTGACCTTCTCCAGCGTCTGGTTACCGACGACGGTGGTGACGGCCAGCAGTTCAATATCTGGGTTGCCCCATGCCAGTAGCATCGCGATCGCATCGTCATGCCCAGGATCGCAGTCCAGTATGATTTTCTTCATGATTGTTCCTGATGCAGGTTTTTTGCGAGCATAACCTAGCGGCGGGTAGAGGGGTATGACCAGCGGGCCGTTTTGTTAACGTCATCAAAGGATTGGATAAATCTGCCCCAGAAGGGGCAGATTGCTGGCTTAGTCTTCCAGCTTCAGCACCGGCTCTCTCTTCAGCACTACGCGCAGCACAAAGTAATACACGATGCCGATCGCCAGCCAGCTAAGGCCGAGGATTTTGGCTTCGATATCCATCTCGTACAGTACAAAGGCGATGATCGACAGGCCGATCAGTGGGAACAGCAGGTGTTTTACCCAGGCCTTGGACTTCTGGCGGATGATGTAGTGGTTAATCACCGACAGGTGCAAGATCAAAAAGCCCATCAGCGCCCCGAAGTTGACCAACCGGCTCAGGTTGTCGATGCTGCCGTTGAAGTACAGCCCGGAACCGAGGGAGATCACCGCGACCAGCAGGGTGCTGATGTAAGGGGTTTTAAAGCGTGGATGTACCTTGGCCAGGATCTTCGGCAATTGGCGGTCTCGCCCCATGGCGAACAGAATGCGGGAGATGGCGGCCTGCGCGACTAACGCATTGGCAATCCCCCAGGAGAGCGCCGTCGCCCAGATGGTCGCCTGCTTTAACCAGGAACCGCCCGCCAGATTGGCGGTATCGTAGAACGCGGTATCCAGGTTAGTGAAGTTTTGGCCCGCAGCCAGATCGGCGGCAATCCAGGTTTGCAGAATAAACAGCGACCCTACCAACAGCAGTGCATACAACGAGGCTTTCCCCACGGCATCGGCCCCGCCTTTACTCTCTTCGGACAGCGTCGAAATACCGTCAAAGCCCAGGAATGACAGCACCGCGATAGATACCGCACCCATCACCAGCGGCAGGCTAAATTTCTCGGCGTTGTAGAGCGGGTTCAGCGTCAGGCCACCGGAACCTTCGCCGGAATACAGTGCCGTCAGGCCCATTACCACAAAGATGGTCAGGATCACGATCTCCGCCACCAGGATGTAGCGGTTGGCCTTGGCGGTGAACTGGATCCCCACCAGGTTGATCGCACTGTTGATCACGATAAAGGTCACGATCCACACCCAGGCGGGTACTTCTGGCAGGATCGGGCCGAGCGCCGCCGCGCTGACGATATACAGCAACGACGGCACCAGGATGTAATCGAGCAGGATCAGCCAACCGGCAAAGAAGCCGACGGTTTCATGGATGCCGCGCTGGGCATAGGCATAGACCGAGCCGGAAACCGGGAAAGCACGGGACATTGACCAGTAGCTCATGGCGGTGAAGAACATCGCCACCATGCCGATCAGATAGGCCAGCGCCACCATGCCCTGTGCGCCTTCCCACACGTAGCCAAACACGCCAAACGGCGCGATCGGCACCATAAAGATCATGCCGTAAATCACCAGATCTTTCAGGGTGAGGGTACGGTGCAGTTCCTGCTTATAACCAAATTGTTCTACAGACATGGCGCTATCCCTAATCCAACTGGAGGTTTAACTGCTCGGCAACGCTGCGTGGCAGCGCGAAACGGCAGGTTTTCAGCGGATCGACCACCTGACAGATTTGCAGATCGCCAGTGATGCTCAGCAGATTGATGGCGTCGGCCAGCGAGACCTGGCTATAGTCCGCCACGAAGTGTGCCATATTGCGGGTTGCCAATTCGGCCGCTTCGTCCAGCGTTTTGGCGGATGCCAGGGTATAGAGCGTATCAATGGTGCTCATCATCGGGGTGGGCAGCGCGCGGTTTTTGACTACGCTCAGGTTCACCACCACTTCGCCGGGAATTTCCAGCCCGCATACCGAGACTTCACCATCGCCCATTGCGGCATGCAGATCGCCGAGCGCAAACAGCGCGCCGGGAACGTTAACCGGCAGCCACAGCGTGCAGCCTTCGGTGATGATTTTGCAGTCCATGTTGCCGCCGTGGGCATCTGGAGTGCCGCAGGGGATCGGATCTTCGGCTGGGGCGACGCCAATTACGCCGATCATTGGTTTTAACGGCCAACGCACGCCGCCAGGCAGCAGGGCGAAGCCGTCTTCCAGCGGCACGGTGCGGATCTGTGGCTGTTGCAGCTCATCGCCAATGACGCCCAGGCCTGGAGCGGTGACCATGACTGCCTGATGGCTGGTTGGGGTAATACGTTTAATCTCTACCCGTAACACATCGCCGGGGTTCGCATCCTGCACGTAAACCGGCCCGGTAGCCGGGTTGATGCGGCTCCAGTCCAGTTCGGTGAAGGCGGCCTGTTCAGAGGCGATTTGATCTTCGAAGCAGTCACAGGTTTCAAAACAAACGTCGCTGCCGCTGGCAACGGTGGCCACAGGGGCGTTATCGCGCGACATGGCATATACCACGTGCGTACGTGAGATCTTTTCCATGGTGATTCCTATAATGAATAATGAAGCCTGGTTTTTATTATTTATGGCGATAATGATAATTGGGCGCACCAGCGCCAATTCATCAATAAATCACACCCGCAGGGGCGTAAGCAAGCACGCGAAAGCGGTAGCAGAATGGGCATTTTGGTTGGATTGGTAGGATATGCTTTAAACAATTATCGCGGTGGTTTATTACCCGCAACTATGGCGGAAATTTCCGCATAACCGATCGGTTAAGCCTAATGAATACAGCAGAGTTCTCAGTAGAGAATGAGAATCAAATGAAGGTAAATACTTTCGATAATTAGCATTAATAAAATGAGTGACCGCTTTTATAGCAGTAAACGCTATATATCAGTTAGAGCAAACTTATTACCCTGGAGTAAACTCCAGGGATAAAGGGAAGCCATCAGCGATAGACCTGATACACTTCCGCCACGCGTTTAAAGTATTCCGTCAGGTAATTGATACACACCTGCACCTTGAGCGGCAGCTTGTCCTTCTCGGTGTACAGTGCGTAAACCGGACGGGGTTCTGAATGGTAGCGCTTGAACAGGATCTCAATCTCGCCGCGTTTGATCTCTTCGATGACCCACATCAGTGGCGCATAGGCAATCCCGGCCCCGGCCTTGAGCCAACGGATCATGGTTTGTGAATCGTTGGTCACGAAGCGCCCCTGCGGGGAAATACGCGTACTGATGCCTTCGGGAGCCATCAATTCAAACTCACTGTCGGGCCGTACGCTGTATTCCAACCAGGAAAAATTCACCATATCCGCCGGTTTTTGCGGTGTCCCGTGTTGAGTCAGGTAGCTTTTGGCGGCGCAGACCACCATCGGCATCGAGCCCAGACGTTTGGAAAACAGGCTGGAATCCTGCAGTTCGCCAGTGCGGATCACTACGTCCAGGCCGTCGGCAATCAGATCCGGGGCCGGAATGCCGGTGACCAGATTAACCGTCAAACCAGGATACTCTTGCAACATATCGGCGGTCATGGTCGCCAGGACGTTTTGCGCCATAGTGGACGAACTGCCGATGCGCAGCGTGCCTATGGGCGTATTGTTCAGCGCATAAAGCTGCTCATGGACCTCGGCGGCTTCCTGCAACATGCGGCGGCAGCCCTGATAGTAGATTTTACCCGCTTCGGTCAGGCCGATACTACGCGTGCTGCGGTTAAGCAGCTTCACCTGTAGATCATTTTCCAGTTTGGACACTGTCTGGCTGATGGATGAAACGCTCATGTCGAGCTGGCGTGCTGCCGCGGTAAATGACCCACATTCAACGACTTTGGCAAACACGGACATCCGTTTTAGTCTTTCCATTGTTCACTCTGGCTTAAAAGTGATTTAGATCACAGATTATAGATGAGTTGATAGTAAGCAGGCTAATATAACGCGTCGGGTGTAAAGATCTTCTGAACGCTTGAGCGTGGTCAGCTATGCCGCGGTTTACTGCCGTGGCCGCACGATCCCTCCGGTTATCCATACATTCCCTCTTGCGGAAGCCTGCTGTTAGCTTAACCCTTTTTCAGGTTTATGGCCTGGTCAACTACCAGATCATAACGTTTGGCGTCCGTGCGCTAGAATGTAAATGGAATGTGAAATCAGCAGGGAAAACCCCCGGTGTAGTAAACAATTAAGGATAAAGTGATGAGTTTGCTTCCGGTTATGGTCATTTTTGGACTGTCGTTCCCACCGGTATTTTTTGAGCTGTTAGCGTCGTTGGCCCTGTTCTTCGTCATACGCCGCCTGTTGCAGCCGACCGGGATTTACGATTTTGTCTGGCATCCGGCGTTGTTCAATACCGCGCTGTATTGCTGTTTGTTTTATCTGATTTCGTGTCTTTTCGTTTGAGGCTGCTGTGAAAACTTTGTCATTAAAAATACTCCGCATCGCCATCACCTTGCTGCTGGTTCTGTTGGCGGCCATTGCCGTGTTCAAGGCGTGGGCGTTTTACACCGAATCGCCTTGGACGCGTGATGCCAAATTCACCGCCGACGTGGTGGCGATTGCCCCGGACGTCAGCGGTTTGCTGACCGACGTGCCGATCACCGACAACCAGTTGGTGAAACAGGGCCAGATCCTGATGGTGATCGACCAGCCACGTTACCAACAGGCACTGGCCGAAGCCAACGCCGATGTGGCCTATTATCAGACGCTGGCGGCCGAGAAGAAGCGTGAAGCGGGCCGCCGTGTGCGCTTGGGGATCCAGGCGATGTCACAAGAAGAGATCGACCAATCCAATAACGTGCTGCAAACCGTGCAGCATCAGTTGGCCAAGGCGATCGCCGTGCGCGATCTGGCGCAGTTGGATCTGGAACGGACCACGGTGCGTGCGCCAGCAGACGGTTGGGTCACCAACCTGAACGTCCACGCAGGGGAATTTATCACCCGTGGTTCTACGGCGGTGGCGCTGGTGAAGAAAAACAGTTTCTATGTCATCGCCTATCTGGAAGAAACCAAGCTTGAAGGGTTGAGCAAAGGCGATCGTGCCGAGATCACCCCGCTGGGCAGCAACCGCATTATGCACGGCACCGTCGATAGCCTGGCCGCGGCGGTGAATAACAGCAGCAGTACCCCAAACAGCAAGGGGCTGGCGTCGATCGACAGCAATCTGGAGTGGGTGCGTCTGGCACAGCGCGTGCCGGTGAAAATCATCCTTGATGAGAAAGATCAGCAACACTCTTACCCGGCGGGTACCACCGCGACCGTGGTCATAACCGGCAAGAACGATCGTAGCATCGACAGCGGCTCGCCGTTTATCCGGCTGATGCATCGGTTGCGTGAGTTCGGCTAATGAACAGCCCAACCTTTCTGCGGCTGCGGTTTGCCTGCAAGCTCAGCTTTGCGATCGTCTTCGCCCTGTTTGTCGGTTTTCACCTCAATCTGGAAACCCCGCGCTGGTCGGTGCTGACAGCGGCCATTGTGGCTGCCGGCCCGGCCTTTGCCGCCGGGGGGGAACCTTTCTCTGGCGCGATCCGCTATCGTGGCTGGCTGCGTATTATCGGCACCTTTATCGGCTGCTTTGTCGGCTTGCTGATTATCGTTACCTGTGCCCGTGCGCCGGTGGTGATGCTGATGCTTTGCTGCGTCTGGCTGGGAGTCTGTACTTGGATCTCCTCGCTGGTGAAGGTCGAAAACTCTTATGCCTGGGGGCTGGCGGGCTACACGGCGCTGATTATCATCGTCACCTCCGCAGCCACTACAAACACCACAACCTCACTGTTGGACGCGCCACAGTTCGCCGTAGAGCGCTGTAGCGAGATCGTGCTCGGTATTCTCAGTGCGGTACTGGCCGACCTGCTGTTTTCCCCGCGTTCGATCAAACAGGATATCGATCGTGCGGTGGATCAACTGCTGGTGGGGCAGTACAAGCTGATGCAAATGTGTATCAGCGATGCCGGCAAGGAAGATATCGACCGCGCCTGGAGCGATCTGGTTAAAAGCACCACCGCCATCAACGGGATGCGCAGCAACCTGATGTTGGAATCATCGCGTTGGCAGCGGGTTAACAGCCGCTTGCATGCGTTACATACGCTTTCGCTGACGTTGATTACCCAGGCCTGTGAAACCTACCTGATTTTGCTCAATCACCCGGATGCGGTGAAGGAAAATATCCGCGAGCTGCTGATGGTTCCAGCGGAAACCGCGCAGGAAGTGCATAAACGCCTGAAGCTGGTGCGCCAGGTGCTGGCAACCAACCGTAGCGATGAACATCTGCAAACGGTCACCGGCTGGGTGGGCGCAGCGACGCGCTATTTGCTGGTGGCAAAAGGCGTGCATACCAACAGCGGCATCAACGCGGTAGAAAACGAGATACTGGCCGGGGAAGTGGTGGTGAAGAGGCCGTCGGCGGAAGGCCACCATGCCATGATCAACGGGCTGCGAGCCTGGGCGGCGACCTCAATAGGCTGCCTGTTCTGGCTGTGGACCGGCTGGACGTCCGGCAGCGGCTGTATGGTGATGATCGCCGTCGTGACCGCATTGGCGATGCGTACGCCAAATCCAAAAATGATGGCGCTCGACTTCCTGCTGGGCGTGCTGGTGGCGTTGCCGCTCGGTGCGCTGTTTTATATGTTTATTCTGCCGGAAACCCAGCAAAGCATGTTCTTGTTGTGTCTGAGCCTGGGCATCATGTCCTTTGTCATAGGGATCGAAGTGCAGAAACGCCGTTTGGGATCGCTAGGCACCCTGGCGAGTACTATTAACATCATCGTGTTAAGCAATCCGATGAGTTTCCATGTCTCCTCGTTTATCGACAGCGCCATCGGCCAGATTATCGGCTGCTTTGTGGCGATGATCGTGCTGTTCCTGATCCGTGATACCTCACGTGAGCGCACCGGCCGCACGTTGATGAATCAGTTGGTCAGCAGCGCCGTTTCGGCGTTGACCACCAAGGCGGCGCGCCGTAAGGAAAACCATCTGCCTGCGCTCTATCAGCGCCTGAACCAGCTGCTGATGATGTTTCCGAACGATATTGCCAAATACCGGCTGGCGCTCAACCTGATTATTGCCCACCAGCGGATGCAGATGACCGAGATCCCGGAGCGGGAAGAGCTTTCGGTGTTCCACAAGCAGATCCGCAGCACCGCCGACCACGTGGTCACCGCCAAGAACGATGTGAAGCGGGCTTACTACTACGATCGGTTACTCAAAGAGATGAATGAATATCAACAAAAGCTGGTGGATAACCTCGCTCCGCTTAGCGTCACCGGGCCGGTAAAACGCCTGGCCGATATGCTGCATCGCTACCGTCACGCGCTGATTGATTGATATTTTCACTTTCCCGTCAAAGGCTATACTGCATGGTTTACGTCTCCCGACTACGGGGGCTAAAATGCATGCAGGAAGGCCTCACAAACCATAATAATTCCGTATCAATTGCGGTTTTTGCTCGAGCGTCAGGCCTTTTGGATGCGAAATGGTTACATCTTGGTCATCTTTGATTCATTAATTTTTGCTATATATGCAGGGACAGTATGAATAAACGTACGCTTATTGCGATGCTGATTGCTTTGCTGGTGGCGGGGTTTAGTGCGCTGCAGGGGGATGGCGATCGGGCTCTGACCAATGATTCGACCCCGGCGGCAGAGAGCATTGAACAACTGACGCAGCAGCAGCGAGTGGTCAGCTATGTGCAACAGCACCAGCGTCTGCCTGATTACTACATCACCAAAAAGCAGGCTCGTGAGCAGGGTTGGGATGCGCGTGACGGTAATCTGTGCAAGGTATTGCCGGGCAAGGCCATTGGCGGCGACCGTTTTTCCAACCGTGAAGGGCAATTACCGACCGCCAACAACCGGGTATGGCGCGAAGCGGATATCAACTACCAATGCGGCCGACGCGGTGCCGATCGGCTGTTGTATTCCAGTGACGGTCTGATTTATGTCACACGCGACCATTATAAGAACTTCATGCGGATGGAGTGAGCCGATGGGGAAAATAGAGTTCGATTTTAACCAGATAGCGGACTTGCCAGCGTTCTATCGCCACTTTGCCGAGCGGTTTGCACTGGGTGAAGGATTTGGCGCCAACCTGGACGCGCTGTGGGACGTGGTGACCGGCGACATCAGCCTGCCGGTCGAGATTGAATTTCTCAATCTCAACGCCCGCAGCAAACGCCGCTTTGGTGCCATTATTCTGTTGTTTGAAGAAGCGGAGGAGGAGCTGGAGGGCAACCTGCGGTTCAATATCCGTGAAACGAGCAGCGCAGCGACGCATCAGCGGGGATGAACGGGGTCCATCCCGCAGCGATGCCGCTGACGATCACTGTTGTGCCTCTGCCAGCTCTCGCAAGTACTGGAAGATTTGGCGGAATGATTTTGGCGGCTTGTTAGCGGCCTGCTCTTTCTGCGCATTACGTATCAGGGCACGCAACTGTTGGCGATCGGCTTGTGGATACAGATCCAGCACGGACGGGATCGCGTCATCACCTTCAGCTACCAGACGATCGCGCAGCGCTTCCAGCTTGTGGAACAGCGAAACCTGTTGGTTATGGCGGTTCTTCAACTTGTCGAGCGCGGTCTGGATCGGTTCGACATCGCGAGCACGCAGCATTTTACCGATCAGTTGGATCTGGCGGCGGCGGCCTTCTTTCTTGATCTTTTGCGCCAGTTCGATGGCGGCACGCAGATCTTCATCCAGCGGGATGCGTTCCAAGGCGTTTTTACCCAGTTCAACCAGTTCGGTTCCCAGGTCTTTCAGCGCTTCGGCATCACGTTTAATTTCACTTTTACTGACCCAGATAATCTCGTCATCGTCCTCGTTTTCGTTCTCCGGGACTTCGTCGAGCCAGTCTTCAGGCTGTTTGTTCATGGTAGGCTCCGTTAAAAAGAGGCTAATCCTAACAGGTTGCCGGCTTTATGCGAAATTCCACGCGGTTCCTGTTAGACTCAAAAGTACATCGGGCTGTGGCCAGCGGGCGCAGCCTGAAATTATTTTGGCGCGTTATTGCGCGCAAAACCATGCCGACACGGCACTTTTCTCAACGATTTTCTGATTAACTATGGCCGATTGATGAAAGTAGTCACCCAAGTTGCAGAGCAGCGCAAAGCGCTGGAAAACGCCGTTTCACAGGCGCTGGAGCTGGCACGCGCCGGTTCCGATGCGGCAGAAGTTGCCGTGAGCAAAACCACCGGTATCAGCGTCAGCACCCGCTTCGGTGAGGTGGAGAACGTCGAATTCAACAGCGACGGCGCGTTAGGTATTACCGTCTATTATCAAAACCGCAAAGGCAGTGCCTCTTCCACCGATCTTAATCCAGATGCCATTGCCCGTACCGTTCAGGCGGCGCTGGATATTGCTCGTTACACTTCACCAGATCCCCATGCTGGCCCGGCGGAAAAAGATCTGCTGGCGTTTGACGCGCCGGATCTGGACCTGTTCCACCCCACCGAGCTGGATGCTGAACGTGGTATCGAGCTGGCAGCCCGTGCCGAACAGGCTTCGCTGGCGGCCGACAAGCGGATTACCAATACCGAAGGCGGCAGCTTCAACAGCCATTACGGTATCAAGGTCTTCGGCAACAGCCACGGCATGCTGCAAAGCTATTGCTCCAGTCGTCACTCGCTCTCCAGCTGTGTGATCGCCGAACATGATGGCGATATGGAGCGGGATTATGCCTACACCATTGGTCGGGCTATGGGCGATATGGCCAGCCCTGAGTGGGTTGGCCAGGAATGCGCCCGCCGCACGCTGGCGCGTCTTTCCCCACGCAAGCTGTCAACCATGAAAGCGCCGGTGCTGTTCGCCTCAGAAGTGGCTACCGGTCTGTTTGGCCACCTGGTTGGGGCTATCAGCGGCAGCAGCGTTTATCGCAAATCCACCTTCCTGCTGGATTCGTTGGGTAAACAGATCCTGCCGGAGTGGATGACCATTGAAGAACATCCGCACTTGTTGAAAGGGCTGGCCTCTACGCCGTTCGACAGTGAAGGCGTACGCACCCAGCGCCGCGACATCGTCAAAGACGGCGTGCTGGAAACCTGGCTGCTGACCAGCTACGCCGCGCGTAAACTGGGGCTACATAGCACTGGTCATGCGGGCGGGATCCATAACTGGCGCATTGCCGGTCAGGGCGATGATTTTGCGGGCATGCTCAAACAGTTGGGCACCGGTCTGGTGGTCACTGAACTGATGGGGCAGGGCGTCAGCGGGATTACCGGCGATTACTCACGCGGAGCTTCTGGCTTCTGGGTAGAAAATGGTGAGATCCAGTATCCGGTCAGCGAGATCACCATTGCCGGCAACCTGAAAGATATGCTGCGCAATATCGTCAGCATCGGCAGCGATATCGAACTGCGCAGCAATATCCAGTGCGGTTCCGTGCTGCTGCCGGAAATGAAGATCGCAGGGCAGTAATCCCCCCTCACCCCAACCCTCTCCCATAGGGAGAGGGAGCTGTCCAGAGTATGTGGTTGGTCCTTACTGCTTCGGAAAGTCGGGAGTAAGAACAAAGAAAGCAAGGTATTACGCAGAGCAATCAATGAACTCGATCGGTCCTCTTTCCTTGTGGGAGAGGGCTGAGACGCTCCTCCCCACTCCTCCGCTTCAACCTTCCTTACAAATATCAGGTATCGGTTTTACCGTTCCATGCCTATGTTTATAACGGGTTAACTAAAACAATAACTGGAAGGTGAGCATGAAGAAGACATTGAAAGTGTTGGCAGCACTGACGCTGCTGGGAGCCAGTTCATGGGTGATGGCAGCCGAACTGGCTGATGACATGGATACCCTGGCCGCCAATTACAAAATTGTATTGAAAACCGACTCCACCGATACCTTCAAGCAGAGCCTGCAGAATATGCGTGCTGCGGCTACGGATGCCCAGAAAGGCACACCGCCGAAGTTGGAAAACAAAGCGCCAGACAGCCCGGAGATGAAGGAGTTTCGTCAAGGGCTGGCGACGCTGATCGGGCAGATCGATCAGTCAATGGCGCTGGCGAATCAGGGCAAACTGGAGGACGCGCGTAAAGTGGCGCAGGGCTTCAAGCAAACCCGCGATGCCAATCACAAGAAATTCCGTTAAGCGTACTGCGGCAATCAACGTAGCGTTGACAAAAAGGGCGGCTGAATGGCCGCCCGGAAACCTGACTTAGCGGTGATACTCGCCCGCAGCCTCAGGTTGATACAGCAATTCCAACACTTCAATGCGGGCTTCTTCGCCGTTTGGCAATTGCCAATTGATCTGTTTACCCACGTGCATTCCCAGCAGTGCTGCACCCAGAGGTGCCATCACCGACAGCTGTTCAGCGCTGTCTTTGAGAGAGGCTGGGTAAACCAGCGTGCGCACATGTTCTTCTGAAGTATGCAGATCGCGAAAACGTACGCGGCTGTTCATGGTGACGACGTGTGCAGGGATCTGCGATGCCGGCACAATGTCAGCGCGATCCAGTTCAGCGTTCAGCGCGGCGGCGACGTCAGTATTGGCAAAGGCTGGCTGTGCCAGTAGCGCATCCAGGCGTTCCGCATCCAGCTCATTAATGGTAATGGTTGGTTTGGTCATTCCACTCTCCAGTCCAATCAAAGGGCGCCCTTTCTGCGCCATAAATTCGGAAAACAACACAAAAGCAACACCCCCGCACCTTTGGGCGCGGGGGTGTGAAAAATGTCGGTTTGTCCTACTGATAGTAGGCTGTTAGGGCCGGAAAAGAAAGAGATCTCGATCACGAAGTTTTTTGCGCCGCGCTGCCAACTGGCAACTCTGCGTTGCAAACTCTTTTTGCAATCTCATTTACTTAGCGTAAAAACCCCCGATTTTGCGAAATGGATCCCTTGGCGTCACTTAATTTCCAGTTCGAACTGGAAAAAAACGCGCTACACAAGCAATGCACCAAGGGTTAGGGTAAAGACATCAAAGAAAGCGGGTAA
Source organism: Serratia sp. N21D137 (assembly GCF_047530005.1). Lineage (NCBI taxonomy): Bacteria > Pseudomonadati > Pseudomonadota > Gammaproteobacteria > Enterobacterales > Yersiniaceae > Serratia > Serratia sp. N21D137. Next base: position 9,507 of record NZ_JBLJAJ010000010.1, on the reverse strand, counting down.
AGGTAAAGCGCTTTACCGTTAACGGATAAATAGCTGGATCCAGAGGTGACTGCAAAGTGAATGACGGAACTGCTTCGGTAAGTAACAGGGAACAGACTGACATCAGTGAGGCCGCAGCGATTACCACTCAATTGTTGGCCGATATTACCGCCATGTTGGGTGAAGAGAATATTTACACCAATGCGGTGCAACAACAAATGTTGGAATCCCATATCCGCGCGATGGTGTTGCGCTCAATAACAGGTGAGCCCTTGCCGGAAGTTGATAAATCACTGTTTGATGAAATTTCTGCCGGATCGATGCAACTGGCAGAGCGAGTGGTAAATAAGTTTGCCACGTTACCGATTGAAGAGGCGTATCTGCTTTCGGTTCATTTTGAAGTGGCTAAAGATAACGACCAATAACGTTTAATTGATTAAAATTATTCAGGAGAAAAACCCCATGGGACAAATTACCGTAGTGATCGGCGATCGGCTGGGTAAAGGCCAGAAAGTGGGCCAAGGCGTTGAAAATGCAGGTGCCAAGGTGATTGTGATCCCTGGCATGGCGGCGGATATGAAGCTGGGTGACGTGATGAAAGCAGAGAATGCGCAACTGGGCATTTCCTTCTGCGGCAGCGGTGGCGCTGGAGCGATCACCGCACAAACCAAATATGGTTATAAATCCAGATATGGTATGCGTTCTATCGAAGAAGGCGTGACGGCAATTAACGAAGGCTGCAATGTATTAGGCTTTGGCTTTATGGATAAAGAAGAATTAGGCCAGCGGCTGGTGGAAGCTTATGTCAAAAAATACGGCAATCCGTAATGAAAGAAACTTATACTACCTCGGTTAACGTGGAGGGCAAAGGCGATAGTAAAGCTAAAGCCTTTGCCGGTGCATTAGCGAATGTACAGGGCGTGATTTTAAAATCCACCAATAATGTTCTGCTGCGTATCGAACCGCAGGATGTCAAAATAGTAAAGGCGGAAGAGAGAACCACCAAAGAAAAATTTCTTTTCTTCTTCCTGGCGCGTGAAAGAAAAAGCTATGCCGTTTCATTAGAAATAACCGTGAACGTGACGATCATCAATACCGAAAAGGTGGTCTTCACCCAGAAATAAAAACGTTATATCCGTCGTGTTTCAAGCTGTAGCCGCTATGGCTGCGTCTTGGGATCCACTGGGCATGACATAAGAAGGATATTCTGATGTTTTTAATCATCTTATTTAAGTCGATTATTATCGGCGGGCTGGTTGGCGTCGGTGTAGGGGCCGGTGCTGCACGTATGTTCCACGCACCGACGACGCAGGGTATGGGAGCGTTCCGTACCTTGGGTGAGCTGAACTCCTGCGAAGGCGATCCGGCTTCTCATTTCTCATTTGGTCTGGGCTTCTTCTTCAATGCCTGGGCGTCTTCAGTGGCGGCGGGTGCCTTCACGCAGGACGTTGACCATCGCATTATTCCTAACTGGGGCGCTGCAGCCCTGATGATCAAAAACCGCAACGTCGCGGAAACCATGCACGATCCAAAAAAGATGGCCATCGCTTGCGGCATTATCGGCATTTTGGTCGTGGCCTTCCTTAACACCACCGCTTCGGCAGTGCCAGCAGCCTTGCAGGTCACGGCCATCAAAGTGTTGGTTCCAGCGGCCAACCTGCTGGTGAACACCGTCATGCCGGTGATTTTCTGGCTGGCGGCGATCGAAGCGGGCAAACGTTCTGGCTTCTGGGGCACCATCTTCGGTGGTCTGGCACAGCTGATCATGGGTAACGCCGTACCGGGTCTGGTGCTGGGTATCCTGATTGGCAAGGGCGTTGAAGAAAGCGGCTGGAATAAAGTCACCAAGATCATGATGGTGGCGATTGTGCTGCTGTTCGTGCTGAGCGGCTTCTTCCGCGGCTTTGATATGAAAGTTCTCGAATCCTTCAGCCTGGGCGTGCCTGGCTGGCTGGATGCCATTCATAACACCCTGAGCGGAAAATAAGGAGCTGAATGATGGAAGCACAAGCAGACAAAGGCTTCTGGTATGCCGACTGGTCGTTCCCGATTTTTGTTGGCCTGCTCTCGTCCGGCGTGTTTGCCGGGACACACATGTATTACCTGTATGGCATAGGCGCGTTTAACGAAGTGGCCTTCGTTTCCATGCTGCGTGCCGGGATGGACACCGGAGTTTACGGTGCGGTGGCGGCGTTCGGTGCCAGCTTCCTGTTTGCCCGCATTATCGAAGGTTCTCTGGTAGGGATCCTGGATATCGGCGGGGCGATCCAGACCGGGGTTGGCCTGGGTGTTCCTGCACTGTTACTGGGCGCGGGGATTGTCTTCCCGGTAGCCAACTTTGCCGCCTCGCTGGTTACTGGCCTGGTCATTGGCCTGGCGATTGGTTACCTGATTATCCTGGCGCGTAAATTTACCATCAGCCAGAGCGACTCCACCTACGGGGCGGACGTGATGATGGGGGCAGGTAACTCTTCCGGGCGTTTCCTTGGGCCGTTGATCATCCTGTCTGCCATGGCCGCTTCGATCCCGATCGGCCTGGGTTCCCTGCTGGGTGCACTGCTGTTCTACATCTGGGGCAAGCCGATCACCGGCGGCGCGATCCTGGGTGCCATGATCTTGGGGGCATTCTTCCCGGTAGCCATTTCTTAATCAAGTCCCAAGCCCTGGGTCAACCGCCCAGGGCTTGGCAAGGAGTAGCGAAGTATGTATGACCTAATCATCCGGCGCGCCAGGCTGGTGGACGACACCCTGGCCGATGTGGCTATTGCGGCGGGTAAGATTGCCGTCGTCGGGCAGTTGGCGGCTGATGCCCGTGCCCACAAACAACTGGATCTGGCGGGGAACTACCGCCTGAGCGCTGGCTGGATCGACTCTCACGTACACTGTTATCCCTCTTCACCGATTTATCATGACGACCCGGACCTGGTGGGCGTGAGCAGCGGCGTCACCTCGGTGGTGGATGCTGGCAGCACCGGCACTGACGATATCGATGAATTCTATGCCCTGACGCGCAGCGCCAAAACCAACGTCTTTGCCTTCCTCAATATCTCGCGTATCGGTCTGCTAAGGCAGAATGAACTGGCTGATATGGCGGATATCAATAAGCAGCAGGTCAAACAGGCCATCGACGGCAAGCCGGGGTTTGTCATTGGTATCAAGGCGCGCATGAGCAGCAGCGTCGTGGGCCAGAACGGCACCAAACCGTTGGTGTTGGCCAAAGAGATCCAGCAGGAAAACCAGCAACTGCCGCTGATGGTACACATCGGCAATAACCCGCCGGATCTGGACGAGATCGCCGATCTGCTGACCCAGGGCGACATCATCACTCACTGCTACAACGGTAAACCGAACCGCATTCTGACCCCGGCAGGTACGCTGCGCGAGTCGATCCAACGTGCGTTAAAACGTGGCGTGCTGCTTGATGTGGGCCACGGTTCGGCCAGCTTCAGCTTTGAGGTTGCCCGTCAGGCCATCGCGCTGGGGATCTTCCCACACACCATCAGTTCCGATATCTACTGTCGCAACCGTCTGGCTGGCCCAGTGCACAGCCTGGCGACGGTGATGTCCAAATTCTTTACCGTTGGGCTTTCTCTGGCGCAGGTCATTGGCTGCGTAACGGAAAATGCCGCTGCGGCGTTGCGCCTGACTAGCAAGGGGCAGCTGAAACCCGGCTTTGATGCCGACCTGACCATTTTTGATCTCCGCCAGGGGCCGCAGCTGTTTGCCGACGCCGAAGGGGAGTCCGTGAATGGCGAACAACTGTTGGTGCCGCTGGCTGCCGTAGTGGCCGGGGAAGTCCTATTAACCGAACAAGGAAAAGCCGCTCATGTCTTCAGTCTATGAAAAATATAACTTAAAGCAGGTGATCAATACTTCCGGCCACATGACTATTCTCGGCGTTTCTACGCCACGCCAGGAGGTGATTGACGCCGTGGATTATGGCCTGAATCATTACTTTGAAATCAAGGATCTGGTCAACAAGACCGGCGCCTATATTGCTGGCCTGCTGAATGTGGAAGACGCGGTGATTGTTTCCTGCGCTTCTGCCGGTATTGCCCAGTCGGTGGCGGCGGTGATCGTCAAGGACAACGCCAACCTGTTGGTCAACCTGCATTCCGCTACGGTGAACGAGCCGCGTGAGATCGTGTTGCCGCGTGGCCATAACGTCAACTTTGGTGCGCCGGTGGATACCATGGTCGCCCTTGGCGGCGGTAAGGTGGTGGAAGCAGGTTATGCCAACGAATGTTCCCCTGAACAGATTGAAGCCTGCATCACCCCGCAGACCGCGGCCATCCTGTACGTCAAGTCTCACCACTGCGTGCAGAAAAGCATTCTCTCCGTCGAACAGGCAGCCGTGGTGGCACGTAAGCATAACCTGCCGCTGATCGTCGATGCTGCTGCCGAAGAAGATCTGATGTGTTACTACCAGATGGGGGCCGATCTGGTGATCTACAGCGGTGCCAAGGCCATCGAAGGGCCGACCAGCGGACTGGTGATCGGCAAGAAGCAATACGTAGAGTGGGTGAAGCAGCAGTCTGGCGGTATTGGCCGGGCGATGAAGGTGGGTAAAGAGGGCATCCTCGGCCTGACGCAGGCGATTGAAAGCTACCTGACGTCGGAGAAAACCACCGGTGCGCAAATGGTAGAGCGCATGACACCGTTTATCAGCCAACTGAATACCCTGAATGGCATCAGTGCCAAAACCGTCTGGGACAGCGCAGGGCGCGATATTGCCCGCGTTGAAATCACCTTTGATGAAGCGGTGTTGGGGATGTCGACTGTGGAAATCGTCCAGCGGCTGAAAACCGGTGATATCGCCATCTATTTCCGTGGCTACAAGGCCAACGAAGGCAAGATTGAGGTGGATGTCCGCAGCGTGAACGAGCAGCAGCTGATGACCGTCTTTACCTGTATTAAAAATCTGTTTACGGAGAACCAAGCATGAAGCTGAAGCCTAATTACTATAAAGACCGCGTTTGCCTTAACGTGCTGGCTGGCTCAAAAGCCAACGCGCAGGACATCTATAATGCGGCGCAGGGGCACGTGCTGGTGGGCGTTCTTTCCAAAAACTATCCAGACGTTGAGAGTGCCGTGGCGGATATGTCGCGTTATGCACGCCTGATCGAGAACGCGCTTTCCGTGGGCCTGGGAGCTGGCGATCCCAAGCAGTCGAATATGGTCAGCCTGATCGCCGAGCATGTCCAACCCCAGCATGTGAACCAGGTATTCACCGGCGTCGGTGCCAGCCGTGCATTGCTGAAGCAAAACCAAACCGTGGTGAACGGCCTGGTCTCCCCAACCGGTCGCGTGGGCTGGGTGAAGATTTCCACCGGGCCACTGAGTGCTCAGGCAGCGGATGGCATAGTGCCGGTAGAGACCGCGATTGCGTTGTTGAAAGACATGGGCGGCAGCTCGATTAAGTATTTCCCTATGGGCGGCCTGAAGCATCAGGACGAATATGAGTACGTGGCGAAAGCCTGTGCCGAGCATGACTTTATGCTGGAGCCGACCGGGGGCATCGATCTGGAAAACTTCGAGCCGATCCTGGAGATTGCGTTGAAAGCCGGTGTGAAGCAGGTGATCCCGCATATCTACAGTTCCATTATTGATTCCACCAGTGGTGATACTCGCCCGCAAGATGTCAAAACGCTGCTGGAGATCACCAAGCGGCTGGTGGGGTAAATCCGCGGCCCCTCACCCCAACCCTCTCCCACAGGGAGAGGGAGCTGTCCGGAGCTGTTATCAGGTGCAGGAGTGAGTCTGTAGCTTGTTTAACTCTCTTGAGGGGGGGACGGTGTTGTAGTTAGGTGTGGCGGTTGGATACTGAGGTTAAGTTGTGGCACGTTCAGTCCCCTTTGGGAGGGGGAGCTGTCTGGAGCTGTTATCAGGTGCAGGAGTGAGTCTGTAGCTTGTTTAACTACCTTGAGGGGGGGGACGGTGTTGTAGTTAGGTGTTGCGGTTGGATACTGGAGTTAAGTTGTGGCACGTTCTGTCCCCTCATCTTTCGGGAGAGGGAGCTGGTACGGAGTTGTGGTTAGGTGTGGTGTAAAGCAGTGGCATGTTCGATTTGATGTGGCGGTTGGATACTGGAGTTAAGTTGTGGCACGTACGGTCCCCTCTCCCTTCGGGAGAGGGTTAGGGTGAGGGGCATCTTTTTGTCCCTATCTATCGGTCAAAAGGATAACTATGCGAAACTGGCAGGCTTCGAAATTACGAATCGCTCCGCTGTGGAGCGCGCTGTCCCTGGCGTTGTTGGCTATCGCCAGCCCGGCGTTACATGCTGAGGATGCAATGAAACCCACGTCGTCTCATTTTGCCTATATTGGTACCTATAACCCGAACGGTGAGGGAGTTTATCGCATGCAGGTGGATGCGAAAACCGGGGCGCTGAGTGCCAAGACATTGGTCAGCAGCCTGCCTAATCCGGCCCAACTGGTCACCGATGCCAAAGGACAGACGCTGTACGTTGCCAGCGAGGTGGCAGATTTTAATGGCACCCAGCACGGGGGCATTGTCGCCTATCGCATCAACCCTCAGGACGGCAGCCTGACGCCGCTTAATCAGGTGGATTCACAAGGCGCGGGGCCGGTTTACCTTTCTCTGACGCCGGATGGCCGTCATCTGCTGGTGGCTAACTATGTCAGTGGCAGCGTTGCGGCGTTCCCGATCGACAGCGAAGGCAAGTTGGGAGCCGCCAGTTCTGTGCAACAAGATGTTGGCCCTGCGGGTGCGGCCAAACCCGCCGCCGCGGTGGAAGGCAGCTTTGCCATCAGCGATCACAATGGCCCGCATGCGCATATGATCGCCAGCGATCCGAGCGGCAAGTTCGTGTTCTCTACCGATCTGGGGCTGGATCGTATCTACCAGTGGCGTTTCGATGCCGCCAGCGGCAAGCTGACGCCAAACGATCCGCCGTGGATCGCCGCCTCTTCCGCCGGAGCTGGCCCGCGCCACTTCATATTTCATCCAAATGGTAAAATTGTCCTACTAATCAACGAGGAAGCATCTACACTAACCAGCTACCGCTTTGATAGCCAAAATGGGACGCTGAAACAGTTACGTGCAGTTTCAACCCTGCCTGCCGATTATAAGGGGACCAGCTTTGCCGCTGGCATGGCCTTGGCTGCGGATGGTAAAAATCTGTATGTCGCCAATCGTCTGCACAACAGCATTGCGCAGTTCAGCGTAAGCGGCGAGGGCGAACTGAAACCGGTGGCAGAGACCTGGACGCGAGGCGACTATCCGCGCACTATCACTTTGGATCCGAGTGGCCGTTATCTGTATGCCATGAATCAGCGTAGCGATAACGTAACCCGCTTTAGCGTAGACCAGCTCAGCGGCAAGCTCAGTTTTGTTGAAGGCTACACCCCGGTGGGCAGCCCTTCACAAATGGTGTTCTTGCCAGCGGCGAAGTAACCAGTTGCCCGCCAGACCCCTCAGGCGGGCACGTTCATAACGGAAAGAGAATGGTGAGATTTCCCTACCCACGTTTGGCATCGCTGTTCGATGCTTTGCAGTCTGAAACCTTGCCGCAGGACGAGCTGGCAAAGCGTTTTGCCGTGTCTACCCGCACGGTACGCGCTGATATCACCGCGCTGAACGATATCCTGGAGAGTTATGGTGCGCAGTTTGTCCACAGCCGCGGGGCCGGATATCGCCTGCAGGTTGATGATGAGGCCCGGTTTAGCGCACTACAGCATCGGGAACGTAAACAGCACGCCACGCCGCGCAGCGCGCAGGAGCGGGTGCATTATCTGTTGATTCGCTTTTTGACCTCAGCCTTCTCGATGAAGCTGGAAGATCTGGCCGATGAATGGTTTGTCAGCCGAGGTACGCTGCAAAACGACATGGCTGAGGTGAGAGAGCGCCTGGCGCATTACCAGTTAACCATCGAAACCAAGCCGCGCTATGGTATGAAGCTGTTTGGTGCGGAAATGGCGATCCGCTCCTGCCTGACCGATCTGCTGTTTCAACTGCATCTGGCGGATGCGGAAAATCCATTGCTGAACAATGACATCCTTCATCAGCCGCAGGTATTGACCTTTGCCGGGTTGCTGCACCCACTGCTGTCGCAATATGCCATTCGTCTGACCGATGAGGGCGAGCAATATCTGATCTTCTACTGTGCCGTGGCGCTGCGGCGCATCACGGACGGCTATCCGTTGCAGGATTTTGACGTGGAAGATGGTGATGATGCGGTGCGCAAAGCGTCAACCTGGCTGGCGGGTGAACTGAGCAAGGCCACGGGTAAAGAGATTGCGGCGGCGGAAGAGGCCTATTTGCGAGTCAACATCGCTGCCAGAAGAGTACAGGAAGTGCAGCCGACCAAAATCAACGCCGATGACGAAGAGGCGCTGGTGGATTACATCCTGTCCTACATTAACTCGCACTATAACTACAACCTGCAGAACGACAAGCAGCTGCGGGCCGATCTGCTCACCCATATCAAAACCATGATCACCCGGGTGAAATACCAGATCAATATCCCGAACCCGCTGTTGGCCAATATCAAGCAGCATTATCCGATGGCCTATGATGTGACGCTGGCGGCCGTCTCGAGCTGGGGTAAACACACGCCTTATACCCTGAGCGAGAACGAAATCGGCTACCTGGTGCTGCATATTGGCGTCGGCCTGGAGCGGCACTACAACATTGGTTATGAGCGCCATCCGCAGGTGATGCTGGTGTGCGATACCGGTAACTCTACGGTGCGGATGATCCAGGCGCAGATTGCGCGCAAGTATCCGCAATTGGTGGTAACACGCATCGTTTCGCTGCGTGATTACGAAATTATCGCCAGTATCGACGAAGATTTTATCATTTCCAATGCGCGCATCAGCGAGAAGAACAAGCCGGTCGTCGTGATGTCGCCGTTCCCAACGGAGTATCAGCTAGAACAGTTGGGCAAGCTGGTGCTGGTCGATCGCACCAAGCCGTATATGTTGGAAAAATTCTTTGATGCCAACCACTTTATGATCGTCAACGAGCCGCTAACGCAGGAGCAGCTGTTTAGCAAAGTTTGCGCTCAGTTGGAGCAGGAAGGCTATGTGGGCAGTGATTTTTACCCTTCGGTCGTTGAGCGGGAGGCCATCGTTTCTACCTTGCTAGGGGAGGGGATTGCTCTGCCGCACTCTTTGGGGCTGTTGGCGAAAAAGACAGTGGTGGTCACGCTGCTGGCACCGCAGGGTATCCCGTGGGGAGAAGGTGAGGTGGCGCACGTCATTTTCTTGCTGGCGATCAGCAAAAACGATTACGAGGAAGCGATGGCGATCTACGATCTGTTCGTCACCTTTGTGCGCGAACGTTCGATGACCCGCCTGCTGGGCAGTGACAATTTCGACAGCTTCAAAGCGGTGGCGTTGGACTGCCTGAGCCGCATTTAACGGCTTCCCCCTCTGAATGTGTACAGACCGGGGACATCATGAACACTTGTTCGGGGACATGGTAGACACTTACAACATAGGTATGAGTACTTCTGAGTGGAGTTGCTTATGCCGTGGGATGAGAGATCTGCCATGTCATTACGTA